>JALOOK010000259.1 GCA_025454445.1 Oscillatoria sp. Prado101
CGAGGGCGCTTTCGATTTGGCCATTGCCTTCATAGGCGAGGACCAGCCCCATCTGAGCTCGCAGGATAGTGGGTTCGTGAAGCTCAATCTCGCAGACGCCTTCCAAGTGAGCGATGGCTGTGGGGTGATCTCCCTGTTTGAGAGCCGCTAAACCTGCTTCTAGAGAGGGAGTGGCCTGAGAAGCGCCTCTGTTATTGGATGCAGGGGGGTCGGGAATCGAGGACATAATTGCTGCGAGTGTTTGTTTCCGTTTCTTTCAATCCCGTTTCCGGGATTCAGCTGGCCAAAAATCTTCTCCTCCTACCCCCCGCTCAAATCATTGTCGCATTGATATGGGCTTCTTTGCACAACCGGGATGCTCCCCCACCAACTACCCTAACTCTGGCGGGGGGCGGTGGCGATCCGCATTACTGCGGATTCGCAGGTGAGATTTGTGAGGGATAATTGACTGAAAACTGGAACTGGGCCTAGGACTTACGCACAACCATGAAAGAAACCGGGTTTCTGGTGTGAGACCTGGCGCTGAAAGTCAAGGAGTCTGGTTGAGAAACCCGGTTTCTGCGTAAGTTCTATGGGCCGTAAGAAGTGACACCGGCATGGCAACGACGGTTCTCGAGCGCAATAACGTACAGGTGCTGGGCAGTGGCAAGCAGACGATTGTCTTTGCCCACGGGTTCGGAACTGACCAGACCGCTTGGCGGCATCAGGTCGTGGCTTTTCAATCGAGGTATCGCATTGTCCTGTTCGACCATGTGGGAGCCGGCAAGTCAAATTTTGCGGCCTACAGTCCGCGCCGGTACAGCAGTCTCTACAGCTATGCGGAGGATTTGCTGGAGATCTGCGCTCTCGTTAAAGTTGAGACAGTGCGTGCTGGTCGGCCACTCGGTTAGCGGTATGGTCAGCCTGCTGGCGGCGCTCGTCGATCCAAAGCTGTTCAGCCGGCTGATTTTTATCGGGGCTTCTCCCCGTTACCTCAATGATCAGGATTATCTGGGCGGGTCCCTTGCAAGCGGACTTGGACGCGCTCTACGCTGCCATGTCGTCTAATTACTACGCTTGGGCGAGTGGGGAAAGCGCCTCTGGCCATGCGGAACCCGGAAACACCTGAACTGGCGGTGGAGTTTGCCCGCAGTCTAGCGGCAATCCGCCCAGATATCGCTCAGGCGGTGGCGCGGGTGATTTTTCAGTCTGACCACCGGGCGCTCGTTGCCGCGCCTGAATGTGCCGACTCTGATTATACAGTCGAGCGACGACATTGCTGTGCCGCCTGAGGTGAGGGCATACATGGCAAAGAAGATACCTAAGAGCCAGCTGATGCCGGTGGCGGCGAGTGGCCACCTACCTCACCTGAGTGCGCCTGAGGAGGTAAACAGGGCCATTGAGGCGTATTTGAAGCATTGTCAGCGGCGATCGAACACTATCGGCGGGCGATCTTGATCGACTCCCAGGAACCGGCCTACCACCATAGCCTAGGCGTGGCTTTGCTCAAGGGTGGCAATCCTCGGGCCGCAGTGACGGCGTTTAAGGCGGCGATCAGCCTTCACGAAGCCCAGGGTTCACCGGAAGCGGCACGGCGTTGCACAGTAGAAGGATGATTTCTCTTTTTGCACTCATCCAAAACCCTCTCTTACTCCCCCTCCCCGCTTGCGGGGAGGGGGGTGGGGGGTGGGGAACATCGCCGCAATTGTGCAACGCCAGCGGCACGGCTTAAGCAAACCCTGGCCGAGATGGGTTTTCCTGTTGTCTAGCGAAGCGGGCAGACAGGCAGGGCAGCGTGATTTTGCGTCAAATTCAGCGGGGCGGGGTGGGGGCGATCGATTTAGGATCGTTCCAGTAACGTTTGAATCCTGTCCCTGGAGCTTACCCAATGGCGCAAACTTCGGCGCAAACTTCAAATAGCCTTTACGACTTTTTGCCGCGCTTTTTTCGGCTGTCGCTGGTTAGTGTTTTATCCAACATGATGGTTCCCTTGGCCGGTTTGGTAGACACGGCTTTTTTGGGTCATTTGGATCAAATTCGCTACCTGGCCGGGGTCATTCTTGGCTCCATTTTATTTGACTATCTCTATCGCGTTCTGAAGTTTCTGCGATCGAGTACCAACGCCATCACGGCCCAAGCCGCCGGTCGTGAAGATCCCAAGGCAGTCCTCTTGGCCGGTCTGCGGAGTGGCCTGGTTGCCCTGGCCATTGGCGGCGCGATCGTCCTCTTGCAGTACCCGATTCAGACACTGGGATTTGCTCTACTCAGCGGCACGGGCGAAGTCGAAGCCTCCGGGGCAGACTATTTTTATGGTCGAGTCTGGGGTGCGCCCGCCGTTTTGCTCAACTTTGTTTTGATTGGCTGGTTTTTGGGCCAAGAGAACAATGGCATGGTTTTACTGATGGCGATCGTCGGTAATGGCTCTAATGTTCTCTTGGACTATCTGATGATTTTTGTCTGGGGTTGGCAAAGTTTTGGTGCGGGCTTGGCCACGGCCATCAGCCAATATTTGGCCCTGTTTGTGGCCGCGATCGGCGTTCTGCGTTTGGTCAATTGGCCAGCCGCCAAAACCGCGATCGAGGAACTCTGGGATGGCCCGGCCCTGCGCGATACGATCGCCCTCAAAGGCAATCTTCTCATTCGCTTTTTGATCTTGATTTCCACGTATGCCATCTTCACGAATTTCAGTTCGCTCCTGGGCACAACCACACTGGTTCAGAATGGTGTCCTTTTGCAAATTGCTCTCGTGAGTCAGTTCACGATCCAGGGCGTGGGCATGACAACCCAAACGCTGATCGGCAACTTCAAGAGCAAAGGAGATCGAGACCGTCTCGTGCCTGTTCTGGCTGTGTCGCTCCTGGCGGCCCTGCCGATCGCCCTGGTCTTTGCCCTCACCACAATCCTCTTCCCCACACAGGTCTTTGGTTTGCTGACCAACCAGGCCGAAGTGAGCAGCCACCTGGGTGACTATGCGATTTGGCTGTTACCGCTTTTGGTAACAACGGCGATCTCCTTCATGCTGGAGGGCTACTTCATCGGCCTGAAAGCCGGGGCCACGCTCCGTAATGCCGTCCTCCTGGCCTTTGGCTTGGGCTTCCTGCCCACAGCGATCGCCGCCCTTTGGCAAGCCAATAATCACCTGCTCTGGTTGTCGTTGGTCTTCTATGTTCTGGGTTTGGCGATCGTCCTTGCCGTCCAATTACCCAAAACCCTGAACCCAGAAGCTCCCCTAACCCCCAATCCAGCCCCCAGCACGCCTCTACCAGAAAAACCCTGGACCCGCCGGGGAATCAATTCGCCGGCTCATGGCAGAAAACCCCTTAGAATGGGTTGAATGTCTGACCAATAAAGCATTTCAGGGGTTAGAGAACCCGTTTCAACGGCCCGTTTCAACGGGTTGACTAGTGAGGGAGATTATAGCTGAAGGTGAATTTTAAGTCAATAGGGGTGAGGCGGTTATTAGTTCTGGCAATCAGGGTATCACCTCAGACATGCCGGCAGGACTATATTACATGATGTCCAGTTGCATCGATTGTGGAGATGCGGTACTGGGCATTGGGTATTGGGCATGGGACATGGGGCATTGGGTATTGGGCATGGGGCATGGGGCTTCTGGCATGGGGCATTGGCTTTTCCCCAAAACCTAACCTTTGGGCAATTATGTTTAATTCATATGATTATATTGGGATGGCCGGATGCTGGAAATCAATGTGTTAAGGGCGTTTGGCGCGTTAAAGTTTAATCTCAGATGCAAGATAGAAAATCTTAAATTCATATTAAAGCTGCCGCACAATCATCCAGAGCGGCTGCCAAGTTTTAGAGGGGCTGTGGTGTGGCTGGCGCTGGCAGTGGGGGGCTTGAGCGTGCTGGCGGGAGTGTCGCCGGTGCTGCTGGCGGCACCGGCGCTGTTTGCAGCTGGTGCGATCCTGCCACTGCCGGTGGTGGCGGTGGCGCTGCTGGCGGGGATGGCGCTATACGGGCAGGATATGTGGCAGGCGGGTTGCACCCCGGCGGTGGGGGGCGCGGCGGTGCTGGGGGTGCTGGTGAGGAGATTGCTGGTGGGGGTGGAATGGGAGCTGGCATCTGCCCACCTGCTGACCTCGCTACTGGAGGTGGGCACGGGTGACACTCTCGAGAGTGTCATAGAGCCAGCCCTCACCGAACTGCGGGATTTAGTCGGTGCCGGTGCGGCGATTGCGGTGCGCCAACTCGACGAGGTGACGGCTGAGGCGCTGCTGTGTTTGCCCGATAGCGCTTTGCCGGACAAACTGACAACTCCCAAGCTGTTTGCTGAGGCGCCAGAGCAAAATCGCTGCTTTTACTATAGTGACTGTGCGTCCGCACCGGGGGCGGCTCGGGTTTTGGTGGCCAAAGGGGCTAAATCAATAGCGGTGCTGCCGCTTCAGGATGAGGGCGGCTGGCGCGGGGCATGAGCGTATCGAGTACGCCCACCCGGGTGCGCGATGTGCCCGGTCGCCTCTGGCTGCTGGACGATATTACGGAGCGGTATTTCAGCCGGCTGGCGCTGGTGGAGCGCACCGCGCAACTGGAAGCGGTTAATAAAGAGCTGGAAGCATTTTCCCACTCCGTGGCCCACGACTTGCGAGGCCCTCTGGCGGTGATTTTGAGTTAAAATATATCGCTGCTCACAGATTTATAAAAAGTTATAAGTTCTGAACGAAGGTATAAGGAAATTTCCTAGTTAACTGAAAAGCTGTTCGGTGCCGTCTAGCAACTGAGGACTCTCAGCTGTATTTCGCTTTCAAATGGATGGGTTAACCACCCCATTCTCCCTCTTTACACCCCCCAGCGTTCGCATGCGTAACTAACCCGATCTGCCGAAAGCGGAGGGGGAAGGGGAGGGAGCGCTACCAGGAGTAATGCCACCTAGTATTAGTCAGGGGGGAATGGGGGGGAACGTTTCCTATCGCACTCAACTGCCAGAGGCTATACTAGACAAATGGCTCTCGGTTTGAAGGGCTTGGAAAATTTGTTAAGAGGCGGGAACACCAGCTAATTCGCTCCAGTCACTAAGAGGGAAAGCCAGAGCGTCAGGTAAGTGCCGATAGGCGCAAACAGAAAGCTGACGATCGGGCTGTGAAGTGTTGAAAGGATGAGTGTCAAAATGGCGGACTCAAGGCTCGCCGTTACGCACTTGTTCGAGGAGCTATATAGAGGAAATGGCTGAGCGGTTAAAGTCTGTCAGGGTGCTTTTGCTTGGCGATATCCTTTAGCTCTCATCTAACTATTACAAGGGGTAGTAGGTTCATCAGGTAAGTGATTGAGGAGGCACAATGAAAGCTAAATTCATAGCTAAACTTTTGCTGGGTGCTGTTATGCTTACTGGCGCTTTTGCCTTAAAAGCTCATGCGGGACAGCAGACCGGTACATATAGCGGCACACAAAGCGGTGCATATAGCGGTACATATAGCGGTTCCTATAACGGTTCTTACAACGGTTCTTACGGCGGTTCCTCAGGCGGTTCGTGCGGCGATTCATACAACAGTCCGTGCAGCGGCGGTTCCTACAGCAACCAGCCAACCTTTGCCTGCGATACCTCCAATCCTCATCTTCCCAAGACTGTTTCAACCCGCACCGGTCGCGCACTGTTTGTTTGGACAACGACGCTTGGGGACTGGGACCCTTACAGCCGCTGTCAAGCTGTTACTGACCGGCTGAACAACCAGGCGCGAAAGAATGGCGGCACTCTGAAGGGTTTGATTTTTAACGTGGGGACAGTGAACAAACAAACAGTGGTTTGTGTCACCAGCGCCAGCCAACCTCGCTGCAATTCTTCTAATCTGATTTTCACCATGAAGCCAGAGAACGCCTACAATGCCGGTGAAGTTCTCAACCAGCTGCGAGATCGGATTCAGGGGCTGGCCAGCGGTCGTCCTATAATTGAGAGTGAAGCTAATAAAGGAGTTGCTGCCGATCAGTTCTAAAGCTGGCAGCGGCACTTCTTTAGAATCAAAGAATTGCTCTCGCTGGCAGGCCAGCATCCCGCGTTTGGAGTAACGCCGGTTAGAGACCGTACCGGTTTCTAGATATTTAGGAAGATTAGCGGCGTTGCACAATTGCGGCGATGTTCCCCACCCCCAACCCCCTCCCCGCCGGCGGGGAGGGGGAGTAAGAGAGGGTTTTGGATGAGTGCAAAAAGTTCAATCATCCTTCTACTGTGCAACGCCAGATTAGCCGGCACCAGCGGATGGCAGTTTGCTATCACCGCACCGTTGAAGCTGCGACCTTATACTAGCTCATAAAGTAGTACACCGGGCTGTAATTTGCCCTGGAAATTGACTCGATCCAGGACAAACCAGTCCATATTTTTATGGCGATATATCCAGATAAAAATTGCTAGGACGCCCCACTTCATAGATTGTGTGGATAGGGGCGAATAAACTGCTGGCAGCTAAAGTGCGTACGCACGGAAGAAAGGCACTAGCTGACGGAGTGGCTCTGGGGCAGCATTCACTGCCACTGGGGCAGGATTTGGGCGTCTATCATGTAGGCTTTCAAGGGAAGTAATACAGACCGGATAAATTGCATTTAGTTCCGGCAGTTGCGGTAAATATAATAATTTGTTTCGCCCATTGGAAAAACATGTAATAGAGAGGAGGGTGAATAAAAAACGTTTTTATCCGGGAACCCCAGAGAATTGTATGCGGTCATTAGGAGAGAAAGCCGTAGAGGAAAGCAAGCGCAAACGGCGCACCTTAAAAAGCTGATAATATGGCTGGTCAATGTTCAAATAATGAGTGCGAGCAGGGCGAGCGCAATGCTCGAAGCACTCTTTAGAGTAAACTGGAGTTCATAGCTTAGCTGGGCGATTTAATGTGCTTTAGCTTAGCGAAAAGCTTGAGTCTATCTAAGTAGATTAGTTCCCGTTCATCAGGAAATTGATTGAGGATTTCACAATGCAACCTAAATTTATGGTTCAATTTCTGCTGGGT
>JALOOK010000260.1 GCA_025454445.1 Oscillatoria sp. Prado101
TCCTTTGTGAGGTACTGAGAAACCCGGTTTCTTTAAGAAACCGGGTTTCTGGGCCAAGTTCATCCAACTGAGAACCGCTAGAACTGTTAAACCAAT
The DNA here is from genome assembly GCA_025454445.1 of Oscillatoria sp. Prado101. GTDB lineage: Bacteria > Cyanobacteriota > Cyanobacteriia > Cyanobacteriales > Oscillatoriaceae > Oscillatoria. Next base: position 97 of record JALOOK010000260.1, read on the forward strand.
GTCGGAAGTGAGGAGGGAGTGTGAGTTCAGGCTATAATGACCGCTTGATAGTTGATGTCGGAATGCATGTTGGTCAAGACACAGAGTTCTACCTGAAAAAGGGGTTTAACGTCGTGGCAATTGAAGCTAACCCCTTGGCAGTCGAAGCTGCTAAACACAGACTAAACGGCTATAGTGAGAGCGGACAGCTGAAGATATTAAACGTGGGCGTTGGCACAGAAGAAGGCTATTTCCCCTTTTATGTGAATCACACAATAAGCGAGTGGAGTTCCTTTGTTCCAGCACGGGGGATGCGAGGCGGGGCGTATCACGAAATCTGGATAACCTGCATCAAACTCGAAACAATTTTGAAAGACGTTGGCATTCCCTACTACCTCAAGGTAGACATTGAAGGCAAAGAGTTGGAGGCGGTTCACACGCTTTACGCCTTCCAAGAGCGCCCCCGATATGTCTCAGTTGAAGGTGGTAATGGTGGCATCCTTGAGGGGTTGCGCGGTTTGGGATACGATAAATTTAAATTTATCAACCAGGCAACAGTACCCCAGATGAAATGCCCTTACCCCCCTCGGGAAGGGAGCTATACAGAGCATTCCTTTGAGCTGGGCGCTAGCGGACTATTTGGGGAAGAGACTGAAGGGGAGTGGAAAAGCTTTGAAGAGATTGCCAAAGAGATTGACGCTTATTGGAACAAGCCGAATCTAGATCCCTCACCCACAAAAGATGGCTGGTGGGACCTCCACGCCAAATTTCCGGGATAAAAGGGTTGGGCGCTGTTTCTTGGCGCAGCGTCCTGGCGGTAAAAAAAACCACCACACCCCCGGAACCGAACAGCAAGTCGCCGAGACATATCTTCCTTCTTGGCGCACGGGCGCGTCTTGGCGGTAAAAAAAATCCCCTTGCCAAAACAGCCAAGACAGCTGTAAAATCAGCAAGTACCCCAGTAAGCCAACATCATAAAACCGTAATGGCCGCAGTTTCAGACGCAACAGATGTAGTGGTAATTGGCACCGGCATTGGCGGGTTAAGCTGCGCCGCCCTGTTAGCGAGGTACGGCTTGCAAGTCACAGCCTGCGAGAGCCACTCCGCTGCCGGTGGGGCGGCGCACGCTTTTGAGCGCAACGGATATATATTTGATTCCGGGCCTTCCCTGTATTCCGGACTGTCTTACAGCCCCTCCTCGAACCCCTTGCAGCACGTCCTCAAAGCCATTGGGGAAAAAGTGGCGTGCGCGACTTACGACACTTGGGGGTGCTGGCTGCCGGAAGGTAATTTCAATACTGTAGTAGGTGCCGACCAGTTTTGTGAAGTGCTGGAAAAACTGCGGGGGAAACAGGCGGTGGCGGAATGGCGCGATCTGCAGCGGGTGATGGAACCAATAGCCAAAGCTGCAACCGCACTCCCACCGGCAGCTGGGCGCTTCGACTGGGGGGCAATCCTGACTGCCGGCTTCTTTGTGCCGGCGCTGCTGCAGCATGCTGCGAGTTTGCCGATGCTGAGTGGATCTTTCAGCCGGATTGCGGACAATGTTATCAAAGATTCGTTTGTCCGCAACTGGCTTGATTTGCTGTGTTTCCTGCTTTCCGGACTGCCGGCAAATGGAACGAGCGCCGCTGAAATGGCTTTCATGTTTGCCGAGTGGTATCGCCCCGGAGTTTTGCTCGACTATCCCCTGGGAGGAAGTGGGGCAATTATTGACGCCCTGGTGCGGGGTTTGCAGAAACACGGCGGCGAATTGGTGCTCAACGCTCATGTGGAAACAGTGCTGGTAGAAGGAAACCGCGCCGCTGGGGTGCGCCTGCGGGGTGGGAAGGAAATCCGGGCGCGGCGGGCGGTGGTGTCGAATGCTTCGGTTTGGGATACGCTGAAATTGCTGCCAGAAGGATCTGTGCCAAAACGGTTTCTCGAAGAAAGACAGGCGACACCGGCATGCGACAGTTTCATGCACCTGCACTTGGGGATTGACGCCCAAGGTTTGCCGGAAGATATCGCCTGCCATCATATTGTGGTGAATGACTGGGAAAAAGGGGTCACTGCAGAGCAAAATGTGGTGGCGGTGTCTATTCCGTCACTGTTAGATCCTTCTTTGGCACCGGCGGGGAAGCACGCGATTCATGTGTACACGCCGGCGACTGAACCTTACGCGCTGTGGGAGGGGTTAGACAGGCGCAGTCAGGCGTATGCCAAGTTGAAGGAAGAGCGGGCGGAAGTGATGTGGCGGGCGCTGGAACGGATTGTACCGGATATTCGCAGCCGGTGCGAGCTGGTGCTGGTGGGAACGCCGCTAACGCACGAGCGGTTTTTGCGCCGCCACCGGGGATCTTACGGACCGGCAATTGCTGCCGGTGCGGGTTTGTTTCCCGGACCTGGAACGCCGTTAGAAGGGTTGATGTTTTGCGGGGATGGGACGTTTCCGGGGATTGGCGTGCCGGCGGTTGCGGCTAGCGGGATGATGGCGGCGAATACTATAGTGCCGGTGGGGAAACATTTGGAAATGCTGGAGGATATGCGGCGGGTTGGTGCTTACTGATAACTCAAGTTGCTATTTACAAGGTCTTTGCATTTAGATACCCCCAAACCCACCTTAAAAAGGGGGGCTTTGAGATGATAATATTAACCAAAGTTCGCAGCGAATCAGGCAGATCCGAAAAAGCGGCGTCACCAGCCTCTGGGAACGAGGTAAAACTCCCACCTCTTTCTCCCCCTCCCTGCAAGCGGAGAGGGGGTTAGGGGGTGGGGTTCATAACCCATCAACCCCAGCGAACATTTACCATTACCGCACGCAAGCAAGAAACTTTAGCAGTTGGCTGGCTGTGACTGTTAACCCCATAGAAAGTGCCAGCATCCACTGTACCTTCTTTAGGCTTAATACGCCACATGCTGCAATCCTTCCCAACCGCAAGGCTTCCCTTGTCGTTCCATAGAAATTTCCCTATTTCCGCAGGAGCGACCAAACTTTCATGGACGCAAACCAATCCCTCAACTTCTTTAGCTGAAGGTTTGTCATAGTGCTTAGCACCAAACCGCATAAAAGAACCGAGCGCTACATAGCCCTGAGGTGGAATTGGTCGCCAGCAAGAGGCATAGCCTGTTGAAGTCGGGGAATTATTATCCCAAACTTTCTCAAAGTCTTTCGGCGGTTTTACCGCTTCAGGCTTCAGCGGTTTGACAAGCAGCATCCTTTCATAGGGTTGTTTTCCGTTATCTTGAGCGCACTGACCAACCCAGAACCAACCGTCTTTAGGAACAGGCTGGGAAACTGTTACCTTGTTAGTCCATCCCCCCGTCATATAAGTCGGTAAGTCTCGCGTGTATTTAACGTCAAGCCAAGCGTCTTTCGGCGTCACCGGCGCAGGGAGACTCTCTGTCAGCGCTCGACAAAGTTCATCAAGCTGCTGGCGGTTTTCCGCAACTAACTCCTCTCCCAACTGTTGCAGCTTTGCTACTATTTCCGGTGCGGTATCGTCCATACCAATGTCATTCGGAAAACGCTTTTGGTAGCGCTGATAAGTTACCCCAGGCATGGCCTTTTGAAGGCTCTGCAACTGTTCGTCAAGAGCTGCAGACACAGCGCTCATCATAATATTTAACAGAGGGGCTTGATTCCAAACCCAACCCAACACACCAGAATTTTTTAGACTGGAATACGATTTGGAAAATTCCCCAGTACCCAGGGAAACCACCAGAAAATTTCGCATCTCAGGACGCACCTCTTTAGCTTGAACCAGAAGCTCAAGAGTTGGGTTGTTGATAAATACTCCTCCATCGATAAACACCCGCCGCTTTTGTCCGGGATTGGCAAACTCCGCCCCCGGGAAAAAGGTCGGAGCTGCAGATGTGGCCCGCGCCGCCTGCCACACATAATAATCATCTTCATAATTCCCTGCCTGATTTTTGTCCCGCACATTCTTAGTGTTAAAATAGTAGGGACAGGCATTTTCAAGATCGTAACTGTAAACTGTCACCTCTGGTGCCGGTGGCAATTCAGACAGTTTAGTGCTTTGACCGAACTTATTTTGGAGAAAGCTTTCAATGGATTGAGCCGAATATTCTGCCTCCGTGAATCCAGGGCCATGCTCGGCGGGCAATATCCCCATCATATCTCTGACAAGATTAAGGAATTTATCCTCGACAGTGCTATTCTTTACCTGGAATAACTGCTTGCCATCCAAGGCGTAAATTTGCGACAGATCTCGGGCGGTGTAGAACTGGTTCGTCCCGGGCAATTTTGAATTTAGCCCTAGACAAATAATACCCCCTGTTGATGTCCCCCCAACGACATCGAATAGCTCGTGAATCCCCCGTCCTGTTTGGTCTTCGATGTACTCCAGGACTTTCAAAGGAATAATGCCGCGAATCCCCCCACCATCTATTGACAAAATCCGAAGGCTGCTCATCTCTTTTTTCTCCTTTTTATCCCTATCGATAAATCGTTACTCCGCTATCTATTGAGCGCAGATTGTCAGAAACATCACAAGAAACCCGGTTTCTGGCGAGTTCACTTGGGGTGAGAACCCGGGTTTCTTCTTTAAGATAACCCAACTTCAGACTAACCCCTCTCAAGCAACCCGGTTTCTGGCGGGTTCACTTGGGGTGAGAACCCGGGTTTCTTCTTTAAGATAACCCAACTTCAGACTAACCCCTCTCAAGCAACCCGGTTTCTTGTGCCACAGTTACCTGCGATCAACTTTCGACAGATATTAATCTACTTCCCCAGGCAGCCGCATGTCAAGCAATTTTAAAGCTTTTTGTGTAAAATTTTATAAAGCTGCCAGTGGGTGGCGTTCCTGCGATCACTTAGAGATAGTTTATAAAGAAAACGTTAAGGAGCCAGCCCCCGGCGGCGGCCACGGGGGCCGCCCCTACAGGCGGTGTGCTACTATATATGTAGGGGCGGATTGACCCAAGATATTTGCGGGTAGCGAAGGATGTCTGTCAACCCGCCCCTACAAGCATTCAGAACCCGGTTTCTTACGCCGGGGTAGCCTTAACAATTACTTTATAAACCGTCTGTTAGCCGGCGGAACGTCTTGGCGGTTAAAAAATTTCCCCCCTAAGTAACAAGTGCGTCCAAATCCAAGAAACCCATTTTCTCCTCGAAAACAGGTTTCTCCCCAATCCCCGAAACCTCAAGCCATTACCATACCGCCATCCACATTAATCACCTGACCGGTAATATAACCGGCAGCGGTATCTGCAGCCAGAAACCGAACCAAACCGGCAACTTCCTCAGGCTCACCATAGCGCCCCAGAGGAATAAACTTCAAAATTTCCTCTGACTTAAGTCCGCTCGTCATATCCGTCGTGATAAATCCGGGCGCAACAGCATTTACAGTAATCCCACGACTGGCTAATTCCTTAGCAATTGTTTTAGTAAACCCAATCACACCGGCTTTAGCGGCGCTGTAGTTCGCCTGTCCGGGGTTGCCCATTTGACCGGCAACCGAAGCAATGTTTATAATCCGACCGGAGCGCTGTTTGAGCATAACTTTACTCACCGCTCGCGTGCACAGGAAAACCCCCGTCAGATTGAGGTCAATCACCGCTTGCCAATCTTCAGGCTTCATGCGCAGCAGCAGAGTGTCGCGGGTAATGCCGGCATTGTTCACCAGCACATCGACGCGCCCCCACTTTTCCATTGTGGCGTTGAGCATTGCCTCAACTTGCTCAGCTTTAGAGACATCCGCCTGAACCGCAATCGCACTCCCACCGGCACCGGCAATTGACGCCACAACCTCCTCAGCTGCAGCGCTGGAACTGGCATAGTTGACAGCCACCTTCGCCCCTTCAGCAGCGAGCGCCAAAGCGATAGCGCGACCGATCCCCCGCGAAGCGCCGGTGACAACCGCCACGCGCTCGCGCAACCGCTGCAGATTCTCTGGCAATACTTCCATCCCAAAATTACCCGATAAATTTGTGCAACTATACATCATACAGGCAAAGGGGCGTGCGGCGCTCCTGGGGCGGCGAGCCTTTCAGGATCGCTATCATGGAAATATCGAGGCTAAAATGGTATAATAGTTATTTATCCCTATGGCAGTTAAGAAGCAATTCAACAGCTTTCAAGAATTACTCGCGGAATCCGACGTGCCGGTGCTGGTGGATTTTTACGCGCCCTGGTGTGGCCCATGCCAGATGATGGCCACCATTCTCCAGCAGGTAAACACCCAGCTGAATAACCGGCTGCGGGTGGTGAAAATCAACACCGACAATTATCCCGAACTCGCCAGCGAACACCGCATTCAGGCACTGCCGACCTTGGTGCTGTTCAAAAATGGCCAGCAGGTAGACCGCATTGAGGGGGTGGTGCAAGCCCCACAGCTGATTCAGCGCTTGCAAACCTTAATATAAGGCGTATTTTGCCACAACACCGGCTCCCACAGACAAGGGCGTTTCACCTGCACCGCCACACTCGCTCACAGGGGGGGGAATCCCCCGATTGCGCCAACTGTGCCGGTTTGAGTGGGCAGCCGAGAAAAGTAAAAAAAGGCCAATCTCAGCAATGCCGACCTGAGTCCCTTCAAAGGACTTCAGCAAGGCAATGTAGAAATTCCAACTAATTTGCGCTATGACCTGAGCACCTGTATTAAGCGCCCTAACAAAACTGACTACAGTTCATGTCAAGTTAAACAAAAAGGTTCGTAGTTGGGCATTAGCCCAAAAGTTCGTAGTTGGGCATTAGCCCAAAAGTTCGTAGTTGGGCATTAGCCCAAAAAAGTTCGTAGTTGGGCATTAGCCCAAAAAGGTTCGTAGTTGGGCATTAGCCCAAAAAGGTTCGTAGTTGGGCATTAGCCCAAAAAGGTTCGTAGTTGGGCA
>JALOOK010000566.1 GCA_025454445.1 Oscillatoria sp. Prado101
ACCAGAGGGCGGATGCGGCTTCGGCGCGAGTCACCGGCTTTTTGGGCTGGAGGAGGGCTGTGTAGCCAAAAGACCGGCGGATATTGGCCAAATCCCCATTCTGGTAGTCGGCTAGCACGGCACGCAATGCCTTGGGGTCAATTTTTGCGGCATCCTGGAAGCCCCAGGTTTGCTGCACCGCATCGGTGGAGGCTGCAGGCAAAGACTTGCGGGTGTCGAGGGGCACTTTCCAGAGTGCCAGCGTCTCCCGCGTCAGGGGGGCATCGGGGCGGAATTGAACGGTTGTGCTGTCTCCCGCCAGGGGGCTGGGAATGATGCCTGCTTCGGCTAATCCCTGAATGATGGCAAAATCTGGGTCTTTTACCGGCACGTCTGTGAATGCCGGTTGGGCGGTTTCCAATCCGGGGCGGATTTGTCGCGCCGGCTGGCTGGCATAGATTTTATTGTTGGCCTCAAACAGCCAGCGGGCAAATTGGCGGCGGGTGATGGACTTGTTGGGCTCAAACTGTGTGCCGGTGGCGGATTCTTTGCTCTTAGCGGCGGTGGCGGAGGGCGTCAGCACCCCCAACTTGGCCAAATCTTCCAGGTATTGCCGCAATTGAGCCGGTGCTTTGTTTAAATCTGTGAAGTTTCCCGCACCGGCGGATGCTGCTGGCGTTTCGGTGCCGGTGGGGGGTGCCGGTGCCGGCGAGACGCTGGCTGCCGGTTCGGGGCTGGGGGTGGCGCTGGCGGCGGGCGAGGGGGAGGGTTGCGGCTCAGCCACTTCAGCCGGTTGGCGCAAATATTTAATCGTAAATGTCGTCACACCGGCAGCCGCCTTTGGCTCAACCGACACTTTGACGCGCAAATTGTCGCGGCGAACCTCTAAAGTGCCCGCCCCGTCGCCCGCCGGCTGGCTGACAGTCTCCCAGCTGTTTTCCTGAAATTGCTTTTGGTAAAACTCCCGCACCGCAGTTCCAGAGTCAGAAGTGGCCCACAGAGTCAGTTGGGCCGAGCCATCTGGTTCGCCTGTCAGGGGCTTGACTTCTTGCAGCTTGGCGCTGGCATAGAGGGGAATCTCCGCTGGGAAGTCTGCCGGCAGCTGCGCCAGAGCCTGTATTGGGGGGCTGTTTTTGGTGCCACCGAAGGTAACGGGATTGTCTTGGAGGCTGGGATCTGCAGCCAAAGACTGCTCCAGCGCCTTGCCGGTGGAAGTGTTGGCGCAGGCGGTAAGCGCGATCAGCAAGCTAGCAGCTAGCAGGGCGAAGGCAGCAGAGCGTTGATACAGCAGCACAGCAAATCAAAAAGTTAGTCTCAATTCCCACACTAGCGCAAATTGGATTTAGCTATCCGCTGCTATACCAATTTTATTTTTGGGTGAAACACTTGAGAAATCGCCGTAGGGGCGGGCACAGTGCCACCGGCATTAAAAGAAAGCGCACGGGATTAAATTAAATTGGTGTTACTCAGGCTGCTTTGTGGGGAATGCTTTTTCACTCGCAGGGTGCGTTAATAGCGCACCCCGCCGCGCTCAAAACCTTACTGGCCATACCACCCCAACTCCGTCAGCAGAATTGTTGGGGTCATAGACCGGGTTTTGAGGGCTAAAGCTGGGAACGCACGGATCGCCGCACGCCGGCTTTACCAGCTTGGGATCGCCCGTTCGTGACGCTTGGTAGGAAGGCGTTCTCAATCCCCTGCGCTCCAGAGTTGTGTTGGCTCGCTGAATAGCAACCTTGAACTGCTCTGCCTGGACAGTCGCTATTTGCGGTTTGGGCTGCTGCACTCGGTCAATTCTCAAGTCGGCGGCTAGGTTGGAATTGCCTTGACTAAATTCGCGGAGTCTCTGTGCTTGGGCGAGGGCTGAGGTGCCGGCTAGCATAATCCAACCAAAGGAAAGCAGGACTGTAATAAGTTTTTTCATGGGGATGCTCCCTCCTTTGCATGCCAATTCATTGCGTATGGTGGTGCGGGAGAGGGGAAAGATTTGCGTTCGGGCGCACATCTGGCTTGCTAAAATCTCACACACCTGCTACAGGCACTGGCGCTGATTCTATGAAAATGCCAGTGCGGCTCCCTCACTCCCGCCGCACCCTGTATTTTTATTAAAACATGAAAGATTAGAAACAGGCAAGTGGCACAGAGAAAGATAATGTTAAGAGCGAAGGCTGAAAGCAGGCGAGCGCAAATAAATTTAAGTAGGGACAGGTTGGGTAGGGACAGGCGTCCCGCCTGTCCTACGGGGGGGTACTGGGATTTATTCACCTCGGTGAGAGCTTCTAGAAACAGATCGTGCAAGTGCACCGGCACGCTGGCGATTTCTGGCAGTTCTGGCTCGTCAGGTTTATTACATTCCTTGAGTAGTTCTTGTAAATCCCTCTCCAGAGTGAAATCCGGACGCCCCAACACCTCTCGCAACACTTTTTCTAACTGGGTGGGGTACTGCAGAGCGAGCCGGTGCCAAATGAAGGCATTAATTTGGCTGTCTTCCAGATAGGAGCAAACCAGTTTTTGCAGTTCCGGGTTCTGCCAGTCTTCCGCTTCCAGTAAAGTCTTGAACCGGCTGTAAGTCTGCAGGAACACTTGCCCCCAGCGGGGATGAGCAAGCGCCGTCACCTGTTCCGCTTTTTTTAGGGAAGCCGGCAGCTCAACTTTCGGCATCACCATTTTGCTGTTTTCCTTGCTGTCAAACAGCCGATCTACCGCTTTTGCGTCCGCACCGGCAGCCACTGCCGCTTCTTTTATTTCTGCTGATTCTACCCCTGCCTCTTCAGCCATATCCGCCAGGGATTTAGACTGATCAAT
>JALOOK010000261.1 GCA_025454445.1 Oscillatoria sp. Prado101
TTCTTAGATATATTCCTCATTACCTTTACGCCCAAGAGCATTGTTTTGAAATATCACGAAGCCGGCTGGTATGAAGTCCACTGGGTGCGGCGGAGGAAAAAGCCATGAACTTAATCCTGAATGTGGTACTGATGGCCATGATTGCTGCCATGCTCATCCCCATCTATACGGTATGGAAAAATGATGATGTCTGGCAGAAGATGCTGGCACTCGGCAGTATTTCGACTAAGGCATCCGTCATGGTTTTAGTTGTATCCGTCTTGCGCGATGACTGGATGATCGGTGTGGTGGGGGTGATTGTCCTGAGTGTGGGCAATGCCGGTTTAATGCTATTAGCACATATACTTAAACGACTGAGTGACTCATGATCGACCTGTTTGGCTATCTCTGTATCGGGTTAGGAATTTTCTTCTCGTTTTGGGGGACTTCCCATTTACTCCGCAAGCGCTCGGTATTCTTCAAGCTCCACAGTCTTTCTGTGGCGGATACCCTCGGACCGATGGCTATCTTGCTGGGACTGCTTCTGAAGCTCCCCAGGGAATGGCCCTTGCTCCTCCTCGCCATTATTTCCTTGGCAATGTGGAATACAATGCTGGGGTATGTGCTGGCCTATTGCTCTACTGGAAACGACAGCCATGAGTGATCCCTATCTCTATGTCATCATTGCCCTGCTGCCTTTGGCCGCTTCCATGTTGCTAGTTCAGTCCAATCCGTACTATGCCCTGATCGTGCGCGGCATATTGGGCGCAATTGCGGCACTGAGCTATTCCATTTTGGGAGCGGCGGATGTGGCTTTGACCGAAGCCTTGGTGGGGACTTTGCTCGCGATTACGCTCTATGCTGTGACGGTGCGCTCATCAATGGTCATCCGCCTTGGCGTTATCAAAGACCTATCCATTGATGGCGACCTCCAATTTGGGAAACTGATCGGCGCTCTGCGAACAGTTGCTGCCAAATGGTACATGCGTCTGGAACTCGTTTCTTACCAGGACACGCAGACCATGCACCAAGCGCTAATGGATAGAGAGATTCACGCCCTCTGCCTCAAACCAGAGCTCGCAGGAGATAGGGAGCGAGGTGGGGCGATCCCTGACGGCGAAACGCCTCTCTTCCAGACAGCAACTCGGATTCAGCGCCTCTATGACATTATGAAAGCAGAACTGCCCTCAGAGACGCTCTTGACCTATGTCAATCCCTCAGCAAGCACACCAGATTCAGGGGAGCAGCATAAATGAAATGGATTTACCTTGTGGCGGGGATAGCCCTGTACGTCAAAGTTCTTTTCACTTCTAATGCGCTAGTGCCAGGGCTATCGCAAATCCCGATCGTCGAAACAGTCGTGCGCGATAGTGGCGTGCCCAATTCCGTATCGGCCATCATTCTCAGAAATCGCTTGTATGACACGATTTTTGAAGTGGTGGTATTTACGATCGCCATCTTAGGAGTCAATTATTTTCTGGCTAATGAGAAGCCACCCAGTAAGATTTATCAGTTCAGCGATCAGCCCTCGATTGTGCTGGCGCGTTTGGGAGCGACCATTTCCGCACTGGTGGGCGTCGAGCTAGCAATTCGCGGGCATCTGACTCCGGGCGGCGGTTTTGCGGCGGGAGTCGCCGGCGGAACGGCGATCGGTCTGGTGGCGATTACCTCATCAATGGAGCAGATGCAGGCCATCTACAAGCGCTGGCATGCGGCTATTTTGGAGAAGGTTTCTGTTCTGATTTTTATCGTACTGGCAGCGATTAATCTCTCAGGAGTAGAATTGCCGCACGGCGAGTTAGGTGCGTTGGTGAGTGGCGGTTTTATTCCTTTGCTGAACATTCTCGTTGCGGTAAAAGTCGCATTGGGTTCGTGGGCGGTTATTTTGCTGTTTGTTCGCTATCGCGGCTTGCTGTGAAGCATCTATAGCGGGTCTAAATGGTTTGTGAATCCTCTGGGGGCTAGAAACCCGGTTTCTTTGAGAAACCGGGTTTCTGCGCTTTTACAGGACATTGCGGCTCGTCCGCACCTCCTTTGAGGAACAGCACCTCGCCGGAAACGGGCGTTTCTATTCGAGTTGTGAAAAGGTAGAAACCCGGTTTCTTTGAGAAACCGGGTTTCTGGCCCCTCACAGATTTTACAAATCATTTAAAACCTCTATATTTCCTTCCGGGCAGCGCCATCAGGCTCAGGGATTCGGCGCTGCCGGCGCTGCCGGTGCGCTTTTCCCAGCATTAGAGTTTTCAACCGCAGAACTTGTAAACTTCTGAACTGCAAACACAAGAGCAGCAAGCAACAAAACAGCGGCTATCGCGCCGGCTGCGATTTGGACTGACCGCAGTTGCTTGACATCAGGCTTGTTTGGCGGTAATGTTTCTAAAGTTTCTGGCGGTGGGGGCGATCTTTTCTCCGGGGCTTGAGAGACTATAAGCATAGAAAAAGCCCCAAACTCCAACCCAAATTCTTGACTCCAAGTCGGCTCTTTATCGCCCATCTTTCGCCCGTACACCTTTGCCCTGTCAATCGACTCAGGGTCCAACGAAGTCAGCTCTGTGCGGACAAAATTCACACAGGCTTGTCGGTCTGGCGCTTGTTGGGCGGATTCCAGCAAAACCTGTAAGCAACCCTGTCTAACTGCAACTTTGGCAGTGATGCCTTGGGGTTGCAGCTGGCGGTTCAGCAGAGCGGCTATTGCTTGCGGATCGCCCTGCTGGGCAAGTTCCAGAAGTGTCGGCGGTGCCATAACTAACAGAATGGAGAAACGACAGACTTGACCTATACTTTTGAGAATACCCCACTCTCAGTCTAGCTGCTACATTTTCTATAATTTTTTAGGGGATGATCAGCGATGGCGATTTTGTAGAGTATATCTACTTAATTAAAGAAGCTTTCGGGAGAGTTTTCGGGGCGGTTTGATAAACATTGGTGTCTGGTAGGAACGCTGCGGCGTTCGTACAGCCCTGCGGACAGCCCACAAAAGCTCCCGCCACACGCCCATCTCTCATGTCCGTTCAATTCCTTGCTTAATATTTATATAGCAGCTGGCAGGCACGGGCGCGGACATTAATGGCATGTGTCCTCACCGAGCGTGAATACGGTTAATTATTAAAGTAAATCAATCCGACGTAATATTCCCGACACTCTCTGCGGAGCGCTCCAGGCTTGTGGTGGGGACTGCCCCCACAGTGGCGGGGGAGAGGTGGCGGTGCCGCCAATTGGGCCCGCCCGCAGCCGCCGGAAAAAGACTAATTAAACGGAATAGCGGTCATGCAGAAGAGGGGGGAAATTGCCGCCGAAAAAGCCTTAGACTGGATGGTGCAAATTGTAGCGTTCGTAAGTCTAGAGTCACCTGTGCGGAAAATTGTTCTTGCCGGCAACTGGAAAATGTACAAAACCCAGGCAGAAGCCCAGGAGTTTTTGCAGGGTTTTCTCCCGAAACTGGATCAAACCCCAGAACAGAGAGAAATCGTTATCTGCGCTCCCTTCACAGCTTTAGGAACCCTCTCCAAGAATATGCACGGCAGCCGCTTGCTGCTGGGGGCGCAGAATGTCCACTGGGAAGAGGCCGGTGCCTATACAGGTGAAATTTCTGGCCCCATGCTAGCAGAACTCGGTGCGCGTTATGTGATTATTGGTCACAGTGAGCGCCGGCAGTTCTTTGGGGAAACGGATGAAACCGTCAACCTGCGTCTGAAAGCAGCCCAGCGCCACGGACTTGTGCCAATTCTGTGCGTGGGCGAAACCAAGCAACAGCGCACCGCCGGGGAAACAGAAGCCCATATCTTCAGCCAGCTGGAAAAAGACTTGGTGGATATAGACCAATCTAACCTAGTAATCGCCTACGAACCGATCTGGGCGATCGGCACCGGCGACACCTGCGACGCCAAAGAAGCCAACCGCGTCATCGGGCTGATTCGCAGCAAGCTAACCAATCCCGAGGTGCCCATCCAGTACGGCGGATCGGTGAAGCCGGACAATATCGACGAAATCATGGCTCAGCCAGAAATCGACGGCGCACTCGTCGGGGGAGCGAGTCTCGAACCGGCCAGTTTTGCTCGCATTGTCAATTACAAATAGCAGGGCGCTGTAGCTCGGCACGGGTTGCGGACGAAAGCAGAAATGGCCAAAGACCTGGGAAAAATGACAGTCCGGGGGCGCTCCTTCAATTGGGGGGAGCGCACCTATCTGATGGGCGTGCTCAACGTCACCCCTGACAGCTTTAGCGATGGGGGAGAGTTCAGCACCCGGGCGGCGGCGGTGGCGCAAGCTCAACAGCTGGCTGATGCCGGTGCGGATATCATTGATGTGGGCGGACAGTCCACTCGCCCTGGCGCGGCTGTGGTGCCGGTGGGCGAAGAGATTGACCGGGTGGTGCCGGTGGTGCGGGCGCTGCGCCAGTCCCTGCCGGTGCCGGTTTCTGTGGACACCACGCGGGCTCTTGTGGCTCGGGAAGCAGTTGAGGCGGGCGCGGATATTGTCAACGATATCTCCGGTGCCACCTTTGACCCAGAAATGCTGCCGGTGGTGGCCCAACTGGGAGTGCCGGTGGTGCTGATGCACATCCGGGGAACGCCCCAGACGATGCAAACGCTGACGGACTATCAGGATTTGATTGGGGAAATCTGCGAATTTCTGGCCAGTCGCATTGAGGCGGCGGTCGCCGCAGGCATTGAGCGAGAGCGAATTATTATAGATCCGGGGATTGGCTTTGCCAAAAATCACAGCGGGAATCTGGAAATCCTGCGCAACTTGCCGGCGTTTCGCGCCCTGGATTGCCCCCTGTTAGTCGGGCCATCCCGCAAAAGCTTTATTGGCCACATCCTCAGCCAGCCTGACCCCAAAGCGCGTGTCTGGGGGACAGCAGCCGCCTGCAGCGCGGCGATTGCCGGTGGGGCGGATATCCTGCGGGTTCACGATGTCGGGGTTTTGCGAGATGTCTGTCGCGTCGCCGATGCCATCTTCAGAGGGTAGCGTCCCAGAAACCGGGTTTCTGTTGACAGAGAAACCCGGTTTCTCCCTTTGGGCACAGCACCGGCACACTTCGCTCTCAGCTAGAACCATTTCTCGGACTGTCGGCTGGAAAACTGCGATTTTGGCCACCGGTATTTGAGGAACTGTTCCCAGAGTCCCCGATCAGCTCAGCAACAGTTTGTGTCAGCGGTTCTGAGCCGAGAAAGACAATTTTGGCATTGTTGCTCTCACCCAGTTTATGACTGGCGTCCACATACTTTTGAGCCACAATAAATTGCAAAACTTCCCGACTGTTGGGATGGGACTCCAGAGCCTCAGAAAGCAGCTGCATGGCCCTCACAGTGCCCTCCGCCTCGTAAATGGCGGCTTTTTTCTTGCTCTGAGCTGCCCTCTCCAACTCGATCGCCTCTAGCACGGCGGCTGCCGGCTTAATTTCTTGCACCTCGACGCGAGTCACCTTCACACCCCAGCGTTCGGTTTCCTCATCTAACTCTTTCAGCAAAGCTTTATTAATTCTTTTCCTAGAGGCAAAAGTCTCCTCTAGTTCGAGCGAGCCAATTTCTGAACGAATGGTGGTGAGCACCAGATTCTCCAGAGCATCTTCAATATCTTCAACGTTGTAATAGGCTTTTTCCATAACCATGACACGCCAGTACACTATGGCATCTACTGTTACGGCCACCTTATCTTTTGTGATAGCTTGCTGCGGCTGGATTTCCAAAACCCTTTCGGCTATTGTATCTTCCAGGACAACCGTGTCGATAAAGGGATTGATAAAGCGCAGACCGGGTTCCAGTGTGCGGTGGTATTTTCCCAAGCGCTCTACTAGGGCTTCGTTGCTTTGAGTGATAATTTTCACGGAGCGCACTGCGCAACCAATCATCACTGCAAGGGGGACAAGAACTGCAAAAAAGGATTCCATGATTAACGATCTCTTGCTGGACTGGGGGGATACTTGGGGGTGCAGCTCTAGTTTAGTGCGCCGGCGAGCAACAAGTCTCAAGCCTGAAGTCCGAGTTGTGACATTTTGCCTCACATTTGTGCCCTCAGACTTGAGACTGAAGCCACAGTAGCAGCCAAGGCAGGGGTGAGGCTTTACGGCTGCACCAATTCTGTGCCGGTTCGACGGTGAAAAGCATCCGAGACAGGCTGCTCCTCCCGGATCGAGGAAGACTCCTGGACTTTGTTGCCCAGCGGCGGCAGCTTGATTGTGGAAACCGCCGCGATTAGGGCGCTCAGATCCACGTTCAGCGTCTTCACCGGCAGCGCCCGCACCACACTGAGCACTCCCACACCGTTGGCTTGCTGCGCTGCTAGCATCATAGCCGCCCGCACCAGCTCGATGTTCGTGCCAGGGAATGCCAGATCCACCGCCTTCACCAGCCGGTCGCCATTTGGGGACTTCAGCAAATCATCTATCAGCTTGTTTGCCCGCTCGGGGTCGAGTTCTAGCCGGTCTTTCAGGACTCGGCGCACGTCGGCGTTCAGCACCAGGGCGAAGGGTTTGAGATCGCTTGAGATTTCGCCCGTCTCGGCAAAGCGCTCCAGGTCCTCAACCGAAAACGACTGCTCAAACGAACCCATCCTTATCCTTACTCTGTCTGCCGAAAGCACCGGCTCACCGGCACAGAAAACGCCGGCAGCAGCGAGGCTACCGGCCAGCACCGGCATCACTGCCCATCTGGGCAACAGGTGGCTCCGGAATATCCTGCCATAGGGCCAGCTGTGCTTTTTCATCTGGTTTTCACCTTCTTTTGCGATATAATAACAAGTTTATCGAATCTTGTCCTTTTGTGTTTGTTCCGGGAGGCACTTTCGGCAAAATAAGGCATGGGAACATCCGGGAAAAGCAAAGATTTTCACCCTCACCCCCCGTTCCCCCCCTCTCCCTGGATGGGAGAGGGGGGA
>JALOOK010000262.1 GCA_025454445.1 Oscillatoria sp. Prado101
CTGTGCATGGACTTTTCAGAGCAACCACCCGCCGGATGGAAATCGGGTTCGGGTGGCTGTCTTGAGCAAAGTATAGCATAGATTAGCATATGGTGGCAAATCGCTTGCTGCTGCCAGCCTCCTGCAGCAGCTGGGGCAAGCTCAAGCTTTTAGGGCGTCCCGATCCGATCATATTCACTCTCCACCCCTGATTGCTTAGATATCATGTCCGGTTGATTGCTTTAATTATGGAACCGGCTGGCGCGAGAAACAATGCGATGATGCCCCATGCCCCATGCCCCATGCCCCATGCCCCATGCCCCATACCCCACGCCCAATTCCGAAGCACAGGCGGACTTCGAGATCAGCCTAAGTCCGCCTTAACTAAATGTTAGATAAATGCTGGTTGCTATCCAGTTGAGCCTGCTGAATTAGTCAAGCTGCTGAAGCAACAGATACTCTTAAGACATACCTCTCTTGCCCCGAGCCGTACTTGCCTTCCGTTTGCGCTTTTCCAGCGGCGTTTCAAAGTGCCGGCGACTCTTTACATCTGCTAATATTCCCGAACGGGAAACTTGACGTTTGAACCGGCGCAGAGCCGATTCAATGTTTTCGTTTTCGCCGATAACCACTTGGGTCATTGTTTCTCCTTGACCTTGACTGCTAAAAGTAATTGAGTTGCTTGTCTGGAGCTGTCAGCTTGTCTGGGTGGGGGAGTGGGGGCTTTGGGTGCGCCACCGGGAAGCGCCCAACTGGACACAGCCACCCCGCCGCGCCGCTGCTTGGCGCTAGAGATTTTAGAAACAATCTCCGACTCCCCTCTAGCCGCTTGGCCCTCCCCAGTCCCAAGACCAACTGAAAGCTTTTCCTGAAAACCATTTTAATAGCCGGTGCGAAACGATTTGCCGGCGCAGCCACTTTCTCCTCGGGGCCCGCACCTGGCGGAGGCCAAGCACACTTCGCCGCACCGGCAGCCGTGCCGGCGCTTCTTTTGCCCCTGCAGCCCTGCCGGCGGGCCGCCCCACATCCGCTTAATCAATTTTTCTATACTTCCCCTCTTTCTTGGCGCACGGGCGCGTCGGGCGCGGTTTATTTCTCCCTAATCCCACAGCAATAAAAAAAAATTATTCTACCGTATAAAAGACAAATCAACGGCACCGAAGTTAGTGCTCAAAGCCAGATTGACATTTTCCAAACCTTTAACCAGCCAGTGCACAGCGTCTCGGGTAGAAGACTCGTAGTGATTAAACAAAATAGAAAATCGCCGTTCCAGATAAGGCTTAACTTTGCGACAGAGGAGGACAATTTTCAGGAGCAAGCCGGTAGTGAGCGGCGGTCCGACATTGGAAATCAGGTCAATCAAGACAAAGTGGTTAGGTCGCTGCGGGCTTTCCACCACTAAAAAATTCAGCAATTGGCTGCAAGTTCTCACCAGCAGGAAATCGCTGAACTTCTGAGAATCACTCTGGGGCAGAGTGTTTTGCAGCTGTTTGTACAAGCGATCGTTAAATTGACGCTTGCCGTAAGCGGGGTCTATTGAGGAAATCAGGTATTCGTACAATTCCCTTTTAAAAGTGCCGTAGGTGCGAGTTTGGCTGGTGTGGGTGAGAAAGCTGTGAGCCAAGTCCCGATAGGTATAGGACCCCTCAACTTTCCCCACAAATTGTTTCAGCGATGCGTACAGTTCCCGATCGCTGAGGAGGGTGGGATTCTCCACCGGCAGGATAAACCGCCCTGCAGAGGGTGCGATCCCTTGGCGAGCCTGCTGCGCCTTGCGCACCTGATAGGTCACATACTGTGACAGATTGTTCTCAAATTGCTTTTGCCGTTGAGCTTGAAGAAGCCGGACAGTTTGCTGGTGTTCGTAAGTGCTGCCCTCAGTGAGCAAGCAATGCTCGTATAAATAAGGATACCTCCGGATTAAAGTGCCCAGAGGCTTAGTTTCCGGGCTACTGCTGGCCTCTGGGCTTTGGCCGATCACTTGCGCCAAGCGCCGCAGCGTCAGGTACTGCTCGCTCTGCGCGAACTGGCACACCAGTTCCTGCAAGCGCACTCCTTTGTGGTGCCTGGAGTAAGCCCCTGCGGTTGTGCGGCACCCCTCAAACAGCTCGATCAGATCCGCAATACTCCCTTGCGTCTGCGGAAACATTTGCCAGCGGTTGATCAGAATGTGGCAGCAGCGATTCAGAACAAACTTAAATTCTTGCTCCGCCTGCTTCGATGTCGCCAGCTGTTCCAGAGCTTTTGCCACTTCTGGCTCCCGATACCCCCAACTGTCTATAAACAAATTTCGGAAGCGCTCAATCAGCGGTGCCGGCGATTCTTGTTGCACCCAGTAGAGCAGGTAATTGTACACTACTTGCTCTTGATAACTGTTTTGCCTCTGAGAATGTTCTGTCAAAGTATCCATCTCGTTTTAGCACCTCCGCTCTGGTATCCGGTCTCTTGCGACCGCCACTTCTGTTGAACTCAGTTTTGATTCACTTCTGAGCGACCCAGCAGCAGACGCTGACAAACCGCTGTGCTGACTTTTAAATAAATAAATATCAATAGTTTAGCCATTTTCACCCCTGGACGCATCCGAAAACTCACGGGTTCCCAGAGGGCTTTTGAAGAAACGCCGCCAAATGTCGCGTTTCTACGCTTGCCGGCTGACCTTAGCTGTGACAGCCTCAGGCCAGGTTTCCGCCCTTCAGGAAGCCCGGACAGATGTCAAGCAGGCCCAGCCTCCCAAAGGCTTCTATGGCCCGATTCGATCCTGTGTTGGCCCCTCACTGCTGCCATGCGATCTCAGCCGCTGCCGTCTGCGATCTGCATCACTTGCCAGCAGGCTGAGATCCTGCTGTGTTCTGGCAGTCCCGGACACCAGCCGCACTGGCCACCGGCACCACCGGGCCTGGAGGAGCTTCTTCGAGTCTGTCCCTCTGGCACTAGAGGCCACTGTTGCTGGCTGCCTGCAGACAATCAGCCAGGTTACTAATTACACTTTACACAACCCCCGGCTGCCAGTAAATGAAGAATCTGTAAAGATGCGCCAGGGAATTAAGGATTTTCTGTAAAAATTTCGTAAAACGCGCTGTCAGCGTTCCTCTCTGGCAAATACACTCCCCGGCGCTTGACTCCAGAGGCCATAGGGGAGGTAAAGAGAGAGCCAGTATTGGTTGTCGCCAGCGACGCTTGCCAATCCCCCAGTAGGCGCTTGAGGCGAGAGAGAAAATCCTCAAAACGACACTGAAATAAAATTTTAGATTTTGGATTTTGCATTAATCTAAAATCTGAAATCTAAAATCCCTCCCATCTCCTATGGCCTTTCGTGTCACCTTAGCCCAGCTGAGCGAAATTCTCGATGCCAAGCACGCGGACCTGCAGGATGTCGCACTCGACACACCGGCTGCCGGTATAACTACGGACACCCGCAGCCTCAAGACCGGCGAGGTGTTTGTGGCCCTGCGGGGAGAAAACTTTGATGGCCATGAATTTGTGTCGGTGGCCATAGAGAAAGGCGCTCTGGCAGCAATTGTAGATCGCCGGCTGCCCGTGCCGGTGCCGCAACTGGTGGTCAAAGACACCCTGCAAGCTTACCAAGCCATCGCCAGCTGGTGGCGCAGCCAGTTCCAAATTCCCGTAATTGCCGTCACCGGCTCGTTTGGCAAAACCACCACCAAAGAGCTAATCGCCGCAGTCTTGGGCACCCGAGGCAACGTCCTGAAAACCCAGCTCAACTACAATAACGAAATCGGAGTCCCCAAAACCCTCCTGGAACTCTCCGACTCCCATGACTTTGCCGTTATCGAAATGGCCATGCGCGGCCCGGGCCAGATTGCTGAGCTAGCCAGGATCGCCCGCCCCACGATTGGTGCGATCACCAATACCGGCACCGCCCATATCGGGTTGCTGGGATCTGAGGAAGCGATTGCCAAAGCCAAGTGCGAGTTACTCGCCGAAATGCCCCCCACCAGTATCGCCGTCCTCAACCACGACAGCAAGCTATTAGTGGAAACCGCCGCCAGCGTCTGGCAGGGTAAAACTGTCACCTACGGTTTAGAAGGGGGGGATTTGCGCGGACAGCTGACGGACAGCGAAACCCTGGAAGTTGAGGGGCTGAGGCTGCCTCTGCCCCTGGCGGGACGCCACAATGCGAGTAATTACCTCGCCGCCCTGGCAGTGGCCAAACTCCTCGGCGTCAGCTGGGAGCCCCTGAGTGCCGGTTTGCCGGTGATTCTGCCAGAAGGGCGGGCGCGGCGCTACGAGCTGCCCGATGATATAGTGATTCTTGATGAAAGTTACAATGCCGGTTTAGAATCGGTGCGGGCGGCGCTGCACTTGCTGGCGCAAACCCCTGGCAAACGCCGGATTGCCGTACTCGGAACCATGCGGGAACTGGGCGACCGGTCTGTGGAGTTCCACCGGCTCGTCGGCGCTACCGCACGCCAGCTGCATCTCGACGCCCTCTTTATTTTTGCGGATGAGGCGGAAGCGCAAGCAATGGCGCAAGGCGCTGCCGGTATCCCTTTCGTAGAGACAAGGGTGATTGCCGGTGAGGGTTCTCACGCCGCTTTAGTAGAGCGTTTGCAAGAATTTGTCGGGGCGGGCGACTGCTTGCTTTTTAAAGCTTCTCATGCTGTCAGGCTAGACAAAGTTGTGGAGCAATTTCGCAACCAGTTTATCCCCCAAGCTTAGGAAATTTGGGGGAGCGGATGGTTTTATTTTTAACCGCAGATGAACGCAGATTAACGCAGATGGTTTTCTGGTTTTCAGGCAGTGCCTTGCAGCGGGGCTTTTGTCTGTCCCCTTGTCTTCCGCTGTCGCACCAAAGCGCGAATCGAATCGGGGCTGCTGCCTGGAAATGAGTTTAGCAACGTTTGCAGTAAGGGGTTTATCCCCAACTGCGTTCTCTCTCAAACTCTCAGGTTTTTGCGTATTACAACTTATGAAATTTACCAGAAGAACCTTCAATAAACGCGCTGTACAGCTGGTGCTTGCCGGTGCGATAACTCCCTCAGTGTTCAAACAATTACAACTTCAAGCTCAAGTCCCAGAGAATCCTCTGAGACGAGATTCCACCGTCAGTGCTGACTTCTTAGAAACAGTCAGCAATAAAATGTCTAAACTTCTCGCTTCTATCACCCCAGAAACAGAGCTTTTAGTGCCTACGTTTTTGGGTAATGACCAGAGAAGATTCTATGGCAGGGGCACGCCTAAAGGGTTGAAACTCCTTGACCGATTCAATCTGGGAAGCGGTATCACAGCGTTTCGGGGGTATCGAACCTGGAGCGGTGCGGGATGGACTGGACAGCCAACCCTGACCAAAGACAGGGGAAAAATCTACCTGACGATTGGTGCCTTCGACCACAGTTTGCGAAAAATTGACATTGAAACTAACGAGGTCGTTTGGCGGTATAAGTTTGACGATATCCTCAAAGGTTCGGCAACGATTTATATCGACCCAACAGCCAGTGAAGAGAACCAGATTGTTATTTTACAGGGAAGCCGGATGGGTGTCAAGAATTCTCTGTTATCGCCCGCACCGGCACCCAGCTTCAGAGCCATTTCCTTCAGGACCGGCAAGGAACTCTGGAAGCTGAACATCAGAAAAACTGACAGTTACAGCCGCGACAACGACAGCAGTGCCATAGATTTGGGCGAGGGGGTTTTGTTCAATGCCGGTGAAAATGGCATCGGCTATTTTATCAATCGCTCCGCCCGCACCGCCAAGAGGAAAGAGGGAATCATCCAGCCGGAAATTATCTCGGAAGTCAAACTTTACGCGACAGCAGATATCGGAAAACATGGGGGAAATCTGGTTGCGGAGTCATCGCCGGCACGCCTGGGGGACAGGATTTTCATTGCCGCAGGTTCGGGACACATCTACGGGATTAGCATTGATAAGCGCAAAATTGTCTGGGACTTCTACACCGGCTCGGATATGGACGGAAGCGTGGCTGTCTCCAAAGACGAAAAACTCTTTTGCGCCATTGAGAAACAATACATTCCTGGCAATGGCGGAATTATGAAACTCAATCCCAGCAAAAAAGAGTCGGAAAGTGTGGAGTGGTTTTTGCCCACCGGCAATGCCCGGTTGGCCGACTGGCAAGGGGGAGTCATCGGTTCAGTTGCCCTCAATGACGAGTACCGCACCGAGGAAATACCAGCCTTGTTTGCCACCTGCGCCATTGACGGAAACCTCTACATTGGCTCGCAAACGGTGGTGACTGGGCAAAAGGTGAGGGGACCGCTGCTCAACAAAGAGTACGACACGCCTTTAATTGTATTCAAAAAGTTGATTGGCGGGTCAATCTCCACACCGGTATTCACCGACGGCAATAAACTGATTGCTGCCACCTATAATGGAGTGTACTTGTTCAATCTTTACTGGGAGCAGGCGAAGCGGGGCGCGAAAAACGCGCTGATGAATTATCGGGGGGATTTTTACCGCCTGAGAGTAGAGCAAGTCGCACACTTCCAGCCAAGTGTTTCCTTTGAATCGACGCCGGTGGTTTGGGATGGGATTGTGAGAATTTGCGCCAGGGATGGCTGGATGTACACGCTGGGGTAGGAAATTTTGGATGCAAGGATTTGAGATGCCGGGATTTGGGGATTTGGGGATTGGGGATTGATTGCTTCGGCAAAGATGCCCGATGCCCTATGCCCTATGCCCCAAAGTTATCAGGGCAAAGAAGTGAGAGCAACATGGCTAAAAAAATTGACAAAATTCTCGTGATTGATGTAGAATCTACCTGTTGGGAAGGAGCGCCGCCTGCGGGGCAAGAAAGCGAAATCATTGAAATAGGGATTTGTGCGATTGATGTGGTTTCCGCACAGCGAATCGAGAAAGAAAGTATCTTGGTGAAACCAGAACGATCTCAGG
>JALOOK010000263.1 GCA_025454445.1 Oscillatoria sp. Prado101
GCTGGGTTTACACTCAGGAATTAACCTCTACTTTAGTAGCGCCGCCCATACTTATCAATTGGCTGCCTTGGATGGTAACGGGTGCCGGTTTAGCAGCCGTACTCGGGCACAGTAAATCCATCTGGCTAGGCTTCACCGGCGGCAAATCTGTGGCGACGAGTTTAGGGATTTTGCTAGGATTATACTGGCCTGTGGGTTTAGCAACTCTAGGCGTTTTTGCCCTAGCTATAGCCATTTCGCGGATTGTGTCCCTCAGTTCAATTGCGGGAGCGATAGCCTGTCCGGTATTAATGATAGTTGCCGGTCAGCCTTTGGCTTACTGCTTGTTTGCAGTTGCCGGCGGTTTGTACGTCATTGTGCGCCACCGCAGCAATATTGAGCGATTGCTTGCTGGTGCGGAACCCAGAATTGGGGCAAAGCTGCAGCAGCAGGAGGCAGAAACAAGCGCATCGCAGTAAATAGTGAGTTATAGCAGTATTCACGCTCGGTGAGGACATTAATGGCGGCGCATGGGGCTGATGCGCATGCATACCATTAATGTCCGTTCCCTAAGTGACTGTTGCTATAACCCCCACGCCAAGACAATTCCAAATAAGTCGCCACTTGAAATATCAGCCTTTTAATATAAAAAGGCACCGGCGCAAAGCTCTCCCATTTAACTATCTCCTTCTGGTGGGCGGTGAGCCGGCGATCGAGAATTACTTCGTAAAGTGAAACCAGAATCTGCGAACATCGCTCAAAAGCCGAAATCAAGCGCTCCACCGGCTCGTATCTAGCCCACGGTTCCAGATAGGCATTGCGCAGGCGCGTCCGCGCATCCGGCACATCCGTCAGCTCCATTTCAATCTCGTACAAAAACCGAACTATGTCAAAAAATGGATGTGAAATGCAGCTGTCAGACCAGTCAAAATAGATATAATTATCCTCACTAATACAGATATTTCGAGGCGATAAATCCCCATGCACTAAAGTGTGTGGTACACCCAGCTGCGCTAATTCCTCCCACAGGGCTGCCAGTTTCGGCGCAAAGGCGAGAAGTTGCAGAATTTCCGGATGGTGCAAAGCGTCTTGAAACAGCAGGTGGATTTGGGATGCCAGCCGGTCGAGCCTCAGATCCAGCCAACCTTCAGCTATTAAGCTATCCAGGTGCTGAACGGAGTCAATTTGGATTTGGGCGAACCGGCGCAGTGCAGCTTCCCACAGCTCAATATCAGGAACCTGTTGCAGGATTTTGCCGCCCACATCCCGCATCAAAATCCAGCACTTTTCCAAGTCAGCTGCCAAAACTTCGGGAAGGTGGGTGGAGTAATATTTAGCTAGGGTTTTAGTGAGTTGCGGCTCTCGGGCAAACAGTGCCGGTGTTGCCTTGAAATAAACGTTTCCCGCCGTTGTTCTCACACGCAAGACACAAGCAAGCTTCCAAGCTTTTAATTGCTCAATTGGAGAGATAGCGCCCAACCTTTGGCGATTGAGTTGCTCGTGAATCCAGTCACAAGCCCGATCGAACCAGCCAGGAATTGTCCAAGGAACGTCACCCTCTCGGAGCGCAACCCCTTCCGCCTCGTCAAACCAAGCTTTCAGCACATCAAGGTGTTCGGGAACCGCCAGTTTGAGCTGATTCAGTTCGTACCTGCTAACCCAGCGCCCCCATGCCGGTGGATTCCAGCTAGAGCTGTGGTTTTCCAGCGCATACACCCGTTGCAGATATTTCTGGCGATTCAAGTGATGGTAGACGCAGCGCAGCACCGTTACTTTTATGCCCAACTGAGCTTGCATTGCCCGGTTAATATGCCCGACAGCGCCAAAGTGTTGCTCCACCGGCACGAAATGCGGTAAAATCCAGCCATCATCACCCGACAGCAGCAGCACCAGCGGCTCACTACTGTGGGGAATAATCGTGTAATAGTGAAATTTAATCTCCGGGACGTGACACACCGGCTTTTGACTCATCCTTGAATTACTATTGTATTTTGCCGGCGGATTTTGGCGTCCTTAAAGGACGTAAGATTCATTTTCTCCGATACATTTTTGCGTGCCAACCTTTAACAGTTGCAAACAAATACTGTAGGGGCGGGTTTATCCAAAATGTCTCTGGGAAGTTCAGATGCTGGTAAAGCCGCCCCTACTTTAGCTCTCAACCAAGGCGTATCAACCAATGCCCACAGTCAAATCCTGCGAGCACAACAGCTAAGTTCAGGATCTTGCCCACCTTCTTTTAAGAAGAAGTCAATTGAACTAGCTTGAAGGCCACTCATCCTTTAGAGTTTCAGGCTTTGTGGCAGTTTCGGGACAGCCACCCGCCTTTGGTTCTCAGGTCTAGGTGACTGTCTTGAGGTTTAGGGCACAGCCACCCGCCAAAGGTTCTCAGGTTCGGGTGGCTGTCTTGAGTAAAGTATAGCATAGATTGGAAGATATTAGCAAATCACCTGCTGTTGCCAGCCCCCCTTTTTGTGTGTGGGACATCTGGGACAGATGTCCTGCGCCTTCGAGACAGGGGGTTGGGGGGTGAGGTTCTGGAAACTGCGCTCCTTTTTTTCAGAGATCGCCGGCTAACTCCCCAATTCCTTGGAACGCTGACTAGCCGCTCGCACCGCCTCAATCAGCGCCGAGCGCAAACCGGCACGCTCCAGCTGAGCAATACCGGCAATCGTCGTTCCCCCCGGACTCGTCACCTTGTCTTTGAGATCCGCAGGGTGCATTCCGGAGTCGCGCAGCAACTGAGCTGTACCCAGGACAGTTTGCACGGCGAGTTTAGCGGCGATCGCTCTCGGCAGACCAGCACAAACGCCGCCATCTGTCAAGGCTTCGATGACAATGGCCACATAACCTGGGCCAGAGCCAGACAGGCCGGTAACTGCATCGATGAGAGATTCCGGGACTTCCACCACCTCACCCACAGACTGAAGAATGCGCTGCGCCCGCTCCAGGTGGGCGGGGGTGACGCCGGTGCCCGGTGCGATGGCGGTGATGCCGGCACCGACAGTCGCCGGCGTATTGGGCATAGCCCGAATCACTGGCCATCCTGGAAAAGCGGGTTGCAGCTTGCTGAGGGGGGTGCCGGCTAAAATCGAAACCAGCACTGGGGGTTCGATGCCGGTCAGACCGGCAACCGTACCCGAGATATCAGCCGCCACAGCCTCAAACACTTGCGGTTTAATGGCCAAGAGCAGCACTTCGGTAGCGCAGGCGGCGACGCGATTGTCTGCGGTGACAGCAACCCCGTACTGCTGCGCCAGAACGCTGCGGCGGTGAGGTTGGGGCTCGCTCACCAGCACTTCCTCGTGCCGGTAAATTTGTTGAGCGAGGAGGCGGGAGAGCAGAGCTTCTGCCATCACCCCGCCCCCAATAATGCCAAGCTTTACAGTCATTTGTTTTTTTTCTCAGTTGCCAGCAGTCAGCTGTCAGCGATTAAGAGCTGATTTATAAAGTAATTGTTAACCCTGAATGGGGGCCAGAAACCGGTTCCTGTGCTGTAGGGGCGGGTTCACCCAAAATGTCTCTGGGTGTTCCCGGATGTTAGTAAACCCGCCCCTACTTCCGGCAACCCCTGTACAAGAAACCCGGTTTCAAGTGGCTTCACCATTTCTTTATACATCAGCTCTAAGTTCTTGCTGCTAACTGCTGAACGCTGACCCCCAGTTTACTGAGCCATGCGCGTTTGTTCTGGCGACCAGTTTGCCCCCGGAGCGGCTCCTGGTGGGCGAGAAGTGCGCAAGTGGGGCTGGAGGACATCGTGAACCACCCCAGATTGAGTGCTCACCTGAACACAGCTAGGCGTGAACAGGAAAATACTTTCGCCGATCCGCTCTTGGTGGCCATCGAGGGCGTAGGTGCCGCCGGCGATAAAGTCCACAGCCCGCTGGGCCTGATCCGGGTCCATGAGCGTCAAATTGAGAACCACAGACTTGCGCTGGCGCAGTGCTTGAATAGCCTGAGGCATTTCCTCAAAAGAGCGGGGCTCCATCACCACCACTTCAGAAATACCATTAGCCGCTCCCGGCATACCGATTACATTACTCATACTTGAACCCATTCCCGATCCCGACGCAATCATACCGCTGGCAGAGCCTGCCAGTCCTTGAGTCCGCAACCGATTGCGATTGGAGCGATCTTCTGCGGGTGGAGGGGGGGTATTTTGCTCGGGGTAGGCATTTTGATACCTGTCCGCTTCCATCTCGTCGTAATCGTAATCGTAATCCACCGGCTGATTTAGCCCTACAAAATCTCTGAGCTTGGAAAAAATCGTGTTCACGGTAAACGCTCCAATACAACTAGGGTTAAGTCTGGCAGACAGCTTTCAGCTGAACAGCACCCAGTTTAAGCTTTTGAATCCGATGTTATTGATAAGCGAGCCACATTTTTATATATCCTTTATAGGAATTTGTGGGCGCAGGTCGCGCTTTTGAGGGTGACAGTGGCACCTTGAAAGCTGTTTCCGGGCCAGTCTGAGTGACGCTCACTCCGAGTGCTGTTTACTTTTGTTACGCTGCAAGCTTCCCAGTTCAACTTGCCTATTCTATACCGAAAAGGGCTAGGTTGGTTTCAAGCGGGAGCGGATGTCTGCCGCTCCCCAAACAGAACTGTCCCCAGCCGCACTGCAGTTGCCCCGGCTTTGACTGCCAGATGGTAATCTGCGGACATTCCCATTGACAGCTCTTGCATGCGGATATTTGGCCAATTTTGCTCCCTGATTTTCACGGCCAGTTCCCGTGCCCGCTCAAACACGGCTAGGGTTTCAGACTCGTCGATTCCCAAGGGGGGAATTGTCATCAAACCTTGAATGTGCAGGTGCCGGCACTGATTGAGGGCGCACAGATCGGCGAGCAAGTCCGGGACAGTCCAGCCGTGTTTGTTGGGATCTCGGAGTATTTTGACCTGCAGGCAAACTTTTGGCTTTTGCTGCAGCGGCTCAGCCAGTCGATCTAAGCGCTGAGCTAATTTTAAGCTATCCACCGAGTGAATCCACTCAAACAGCTGCAAAGCTTTTTGGGCTTTGTTCGCCTGGAGATGGCCAATGAAGTGCCAGGTGATATCCGGCAAATCTTGCAGCTGGATTTGTTTGGGCTCGGCTTCTTGGACTCTGCTTTCGGCAAAATCCCGGATTCCCGCTGTGTGGGCTTCTCGGATGGCGTCGGTGGGCACCTGCTTGGTGACGGCAATCAGCCGCACACCCGCCGGCAGCCCGGTGCGAATCTCGGCAATCCGTTCGGCAATCGATAGGCTCATATTAACAAGCCCCTATTGAAATGTGCGGTGGTGAATGGCTTGCAGCTGCTCGTACTCCTGAGATTGGCCGGTGCGGCGGAGCGAGCGCAAGCGGTTTTCCACCATCAGACGAGCGTCGGTGCGGCTAATTGGCTCAAATTTTAGGCCCGCAGGTCCTGTGGTCACCAGAAAAAACAAGCGCTGGGCGTAGAGTGTCGTGAACAATTCCTGGTGTTCCCCAAGCAAACATACCCGGTAAAGCAGGCCAAAAGTGGGATGATTCAGGTAAGTTTCGTTGTCCATGCAGTGTCCGATTCGCCTCTAGGATAGCTCCAGCTTAGATATTAAGAGACTTTGGCTCTGGGTGGATTGGCACTGGGCGGGATCGCTCCACTCGAACCCGGCAACAGGGGTTTGAGAGGGGAGCGAACGCATTTAAATTACTTATTTACTAATTAATAGCGATCGCTATTATGCGATATTTTTGCTTGCCATCATAGATTTAGTGAGAAATAAATGTTTAAAAGACATTCAATATAAAAGCAAATTATCTGCACGGTTACTGGCGCTGTAGCCCCGGCGCTTGCCGGTGCGCTCCCCCCGGAAACGCACCCTTTGACTGCGGAAGGCTGCCGGCGCGGCACAAACAGGCTCCCCGGCGCACGGAGCGAGCAAAAGCTACCTCTCTCGGAAAATTAAATGAAAGGACGCATCTGGGCAACCCTGAGGGCAGCCAGTTGAGCCTCAGCTTTCTGCAAAGACTCATACCATTCTTTCTCAGGGTCGCTGTCGGCGACAATGCCGGCACCGACTTGACCGGTGACGATATAATTGCCAGCGGTTTGAGACTCGGAACTCAGTCGGGGTTCCTCAGCTGTGTGCAGCAGGGTGCGGATCAGGATATTTAAGTCCAGATTGCCGCGCCAGTCCAGATAGCCACAAGAGCCATAAAATAAGCTGCGGCGCACCGGCTCTAGCTCTTCAATAATTTCCATGCAGCGCACCTTCGGGCAGCCGGTAATTGTGCCGCCGGGGAACATGGCGCGGATCAGGTCAGCGGCGTCAAACTCGGGGCGCAAGGTGCCCTCGACGTTGCTGACCAAGTGCATGACGTGACTGTAGCGCTCAATGGTCAGCAATTCACTGACGCCTACCGATCCCCACTGGCAAACTCGCCCCAAGTCATTGCGCTCCAAGTCAACGAGCATGATGTGTTCGGCTCTTTCTTTGGCGTTGCCGATCAGCTCTTGCGCCAGTTCCTCGTCTTGGGCTGGCGTGGTGCCCCGGCGTCGCGTACCGGCGATCGGTCGCGTCTCGGCTCTACGCCCTGTTAGCCGCACCAATCTTTCCGGAGAGCAGCTAATCAGGTCGCCCCACGGCGTCTGCCAGTAGCTGGCAAAGGGGGATGGATTGATCTGCTGCAAGGCGCGATAAATAGACCATCCGTCGGCTGCAGTGCCAGCTTCAAACCGCAGGGACAGATTGGCTTGAAAGATATCGCCGGCACGGATGTATTTTTTGGCGATCCAGACGGCGTTTTCGTAATCCGCTTGGCACATCTGGAAATGGGGCGCTCTTAATTGCGGGGTTTGTTCCACTCTCTCCCTTGATC
>JALOOK010000264.1 GCA_025454445.1 Oscillatoria sp. Prado101
CTTAGTCCAGGGGAACTGACTCAATCGCAGAGCCGTGTAGAGACCTCCAAAGCCTCCACCGAGAATGCAAATGCGTGCGGCCTGTTTTGTCATGGGTCTTTTAGCGGGCGATCTGTTGCGGGGGTACTCTTCTCAATTTAGCGAGAAACAGAGAAGTCTGGGAATGGGCACGCTCGCACGCTCGCACGCTCGCACGCTCGCATTGTTAATTGGCTCTTTTAAGGAACCGCGCCCGACGCGCCTGTTCGCCAAGAGAAGATCGCCAAGAGGTTCGCTGCGCAGGTCTTGCAGGCATAAGAAACCCGGTTTCTTTAAGAAACCGGGTTTCTAAGTACCTCACTAATATGAGAGCCGCTATATTTATCTGCCTTTGGGGAGATGAAACTGTCGGTTTATGGGGCAAAAATATAAAAATTTCTCTGAAGGTCGGTTTCCACCGGCACGCAGCGGAGCGTGGGATGTAAATACTGTGGGGGGGAGAGGTAGGAGGGTGCGGGGGTGGCTGTGCGGCGCGAGCCCACCCCAAGTGTTGGCACCATACCTGGAAGTGCTAGCTGTCGGCTGAGCTGGTTGAGTCGGCTAGCTGGAAAGCGTTTTCGATCGCCATTCTCTGCTCAGCGTTGCGCAGGAAGTAGCCGCTGATCATTGCGGAAGCCAGAAGCTGGCCTAGATTTTCGCGGCTGGTGGTAACAGTGACGTTGAAGTGCTGCGGCGGTAAGCCTCCCAACATTTCGACAATGTTGTGCTCCATGACTTTGAATACTTCAGTGTTGGAAGGTTTGGAAAGTTGGGCAACCGTTTCTGGACTCATGGACTGAACGTATTGCCACAGCAAGTTGCCGCCTTCCGATTCGCTGCCAAAAAATTTTGGGGCTCGATTTGATAGATTGCTCACGGTTGTTACCTGCAATTTATAGATGTTTTTGCGCTCTGCATCCTAATCTAGCAAGGGCTGTTGGGGGGCAAAGTGAGCCGAACCGAACCGCAGGCGGCGGATTCTCCCACCACCGGCGCTGCGCTGCGCCTCACGGGTGACGCGGCTAGGTGCCGGCGTACCGCCCCTACAAAGGGGGGCGCAAGAGATTGTTCCCCCCCTTTTTGTAGGGGCGGGCCCTTCCGCCCAGGCGTTGGGGGGGATCTGGCCTGAGTGATTGGTAAGTATGGCTAATCCCGAGTCGCCTCCCGCAGTTCCCCAGGGCGCACGGTTAGCTCCAGGGTTTGGTCGCCCCGCTGCACTTTCAAACGCAAAGGCTGACCGATGCGGCTTTTTTCCACCGCGCTTTGCAACTTTTCAGCAGTGGTTACAGGCTGTCCATCTACTTCTGCAATCACGTCTGCGCGACGCAAGCCGGCGGCTGCTGCAGGACTGTCGGGCATCACTTGCACCACAAGCACTCCATTAATTTCACGTACAGTAAAGGGCGAATTGGGGTCACTGTTGGACTGTTTGGCGATTTCTGGAGTCAGGGAGATCATGCGAATGCCGATGTAGGGGTGCGAGATTTTTTCGCCGCGAGCTAGGGCGTCTTTAATCTGTTTTGCTTTGTCGATAGGAATGGCAAACCCAATCCCCTGCGCTTCGGCGCGAATCGCCGTGTTGATTCCGATAACTTCACCCTGCTCGTTCAGCAGGGGACCGCCAGAGTTGCCGGGATTGATGGCGGCATCCGTTTGAATAAAATCGAGGCGTTTGTCAGGAATGCCGACTTGGGCGCTGGAGCGGTCTGTGGTGCTGATAATTCCCAAGGTGACAGTGTTGTCTAGCCCTAAGGGGTTGCCCACTGCAATCGCCCAGTCTCCCACCCGCACTTCTGTGGAGTTTCCTAACGGTGCCACCGGCAAGTTTTGTCCGCTAATTTTCACTACCGCCAGGTCGGAAGGTTCGTCAATTCCTTTGACTTCTCCGTTGAAAGTGCGCCCGTCCTTGAGGGTGACGCTGACTGTATCGGCACCGCTGACAACGTGAGCGTTGGTGAGAATTATGCCGGTGCTGTCAATAATGAAACCTGAACCCTGACCGCGCTGGTGATACTCTCTTGGCTGGCTGGGAAACATCTCTCCCCCAAAAAAATCCCGCAATAAAGGGTCATCAAAGAAGAAGTTTGGCGTTTTCTGGGTAATGACGCGCTCGGTGTCGATCCGCACTACTGCCGGTCCAACTCGATTGACGGCGGCTGTGACAAAATTTCGGCTATTTCGGCTGTCCGCAAGCGGCGGGAGTGCCACCTCTGGCTCAGCCGGCTGAACTTGCGCAACCGCCGGCACAGGTGCCAGCTTGGGAATTAGCAGGTTGGGAAATGCCCGCAAACTAGCCAAGGTCAAGGCAAAACTCAAGACAGCCGCTAGGGCATAACCGCCGACTTGACGCAGGGGCGGAAAACGTTGCTCAGAAGAAGATGTCATTGGGGAACTCCTCCACTTTGTACAGACCGATCGACCGGATCGATTTTTGATTATTATTATGGTTTATTATAACTAAAGTTGCAACTTTTGGAGGATCTGCCTCCAAAACGGCGTTCCCCACAGTGCACGTTCCCGTAAGGGTGGCTGGGAACGAGGGGAAGGGGGGACATTCTCAAAGCCCCCCCTTTTTTAGGGGGGTTGGGTGGATATGGATGCTTATACTTGTAGGTAGCAACTTCAGTTATTATAGCAGTTCTAAATGATTGGCGCAACCGCTGTTTGCCCAGAAACCAGATTTCTTTAAGAAACCGGGTCTCTGAAATTCTTTAAGGGCCACCAAGCGGTCTCCGGTTTTGGTGTGAGCGACGACAGAGGAGGTAGTGCGACCGCCTTCTGCGTTAGCAATTACCACGGGTCGCCCACCTTCCATTGCCGCCACAAAAGAGTTTGTATTTCAAGTAAATTCCGACTAATTCGCCATAATATTATAGCAGTATTCAGTTAGGTTAGGACTTAGTACAGGCGTCTCTCCTGTCCCAGATACCTTGAGGGCAGGCGTCTCGCCTGCCCTACGCCTTTTAACCCCAGGCCACGGATGTCATAACCAATATGACTACTGCTATAACTCCTTATAATATAATAATTGAATGGGGTTTAAATGCCGGGTGGAGTGAGGCCGGAGGGCCTCACTGCAAACCTGTTATCCGAGGTTAACTTTGACAACTCGGTTCTTCTCTGCTTCGGCTTTCGGCAGGGTTAGGTTCAGGACGCCATTTTTGTGTTCAGCCTGTACCTTGGTATTTTCAATCCGAGCCGGTAAGGGAATCACGCGGCGGAACTGACCGTAGCGAAATTCAGTGCGAGTGACGCCTTTTGTTTCGGTTCGGGCTTCATGCTTGCGATCGCCGCTAATCGCGACTGCTTCCGCTGTCACTTGCACGTCTAAGTCTTGGGATTCCACGCCGGGAACTTCCAGTCTCAGGTGGATGGCTTCAGGGGTTTCCGTCATCTCAGCTGGGGGGATAAAGTCGGTAACACTGTTTTCCCCATTGCTGACTGTCGTCAGGCTGTCGAAGAGCCGGTTCATTTCCCGTTGCAAGGTTTCCATCTCGCGGTAAGGGTTCCAACGAACGAGTGCCATAGTGGTTGCCTCCTGTATTTTTGGTTGGGGGGAAGCTGAGGTTTTTTCCTGAATTTCCGCCTCTGATAGTTAGGATATGCAGGATGGCAGGGTTAGTAAATTCGGTTCTAACGAGTTATTGACTGGTAATTTCCGCACTCTCAAGCTGTATTGGTCGCCTCACTCAGAGTGTGGGCTAAACCGATCCGAGCCCTGTTCGGTAAAGTGTACTTGAACAGTAGGGTGCGCTCCCAAAGGGAAGGCATCGAGAGCTCCTATTTACCAAAGTGGGATGCTTCCGCTGCCATTCCCCAGCCGTCAGGGTAAAGTCTCTTTTAGAGCAATGGACAGCTCAGCAATAGACAAGGCTTTCCCTCCGACCTCAGGCAGATTGGGGCAGGCTTTTCGGCCTGTCCCAGGAAGTATATCCGTAGGGCAGGCGTTCCCTCCCACCCTTAATGTCAATTTCCTAACCAATGTGGGAAGTGCTATATCACCTGCTTCCCGCTTCAGGAACAGTGGCGGCGACCGGCTGGCCGCCGGCAAGGGGCGGCGAGTCCCTGGCAGGCGGCGAGGCGTGCTGTTTCCTGAACAAGGGAGCGGGAAAGGGGAAATGAATGCAGACGCATCAGCAAGGGCTTGTTGCCGGTGCCGGCGACCGGAGTTCGCACGCCCGCTTGCGGATCTGGGTACTCGCCCGCAAGGGGCGCATTTTACCCCCAAAGATTTTCTAAAGATTCCGGATGCCGGTTTAATCAAAGGGTCGCTGGCGAACTCGGGCTTTAGCTTGCGCTGTGGTTTATTAATTTCCCGAACGGCGCTAGCGGACAGATCGCCAAACTGCTGACCACCTCGAATCCGCTCCAAAATTTCCGGAATAACACCTCAAAGAGTGCGAATTTAAAAATACGACAACCAGCAAGTAGTTAATCAATCTTTACAGGACTTTTTACTATGCCAGCGAAAATTAAGGTTCTCCGAGACACGATTTTCAAACTGAAGCCGGTGCCATCGGAACAGCTTACCGCAGCTGAAAAATGCGAAATAAAAGCAGGCAAAGAATTTGAACTCCACTCCTACTCCTACGTTCGCAATCACATTCTATTTGCGCTCCGCAAGGATTTCTTTAAAGGCCGAAATACCTGGTACGCCTTTGGACAACATGTGCAGATCGTGACCGATCAGCGCAAACCCCCTATTTCCTCACCCTCTGGAGCGGGCAGCGTCAAGCTGTCAGTCCCTTACAAGTCCCAACTCGACAACTGGTACAACCCGACAGGCTCTTGCAATGTCACATCCCTGGCCATGTGTCTGGAGTACCTGGGCGCTTCTCGTAAGAGCAGTTATGGCCAATTTGAGGATGAGCTTTACGAGTACGCCGAAAATCGCGGTCTGAGCCGGCACGAGCCATTGGATTTGGCCAAGATTGTAGAAGCTTATGGCTGCCGCGATGACTTCAACCCCAATGCTACGATCGAGGAAGTAAAAAGGTGGTTAGCCGGCGGCAATCCGGCAGTTATCCACGGGTACTTCACCTCTTTTGGCCACATTATCGCCCTGGTCGGTTATGACAGTAACGGCTTTATCGTCCACGATCCCTACGGGGAGTGGTTCTCCACCGGCTATCGCACAGACCTTAGCGGTGCATTTCTGCAATACTCTTATGACCTGATCCGCCAGACCTGCATCCCAGACGGGGACTTCTGGGTTCACTTTATCTCGCGGTAAACACTAAAAGCCACACCTATCCTCCGGATGATTGCTTTTATATTAAGTTAGGGGAGTGCTTTTATTTAAGTTTCATCCGTAAGAAATTGATTAACCGGATATGCCTGCTGGTGGCGCTCGGGGTGGCGCACCGGGCGGGCTTTTTTCTTTGAACCGCAGCAGGCGTATGGGAAAACCGGCAGCGCCACCGCCGGATTGGAATAGCCACAGAACCTGATGCGGGCGGGCAGAAATAATAAGATTGATCACGGTCTTTTCTAATGGCTGACTTGATGACCTATTGCCTTGGTATCCTTACCCGTTCTGGTTTAGTCATGGCTGCTGACTCTCGCACCAATGCCGGGGTCGATTATATCTCCACTTACCAGAAACTGTTTGATTTTTCCAATCCGGGGGAGCGAGTGCTCATGCTCTGCACCTCAGGGAACCTGTCGATGACCCAAGCCGCTCTAACCTTACTGCGCAGAGATCTCAAGGTTCAGGAGATCGCCAGTCTCCACAGCTTGCCAACCTTGTACGACGTCGCTCGCTATATCGGGGATAAAATCCGCCACATCCAGGAGCAAGACAAGTCTTGGCTGAAGCAAGACGGCATTAACGCTCAGTGCAGCATACTTTTAGGGGGCCAAATAAAGGGGGAAGAACCGGGACTGTATCTAGTTTACAGCCAGGGAAACTGCATTCACGCCACAAAGGAAACGCCATTTCTCCAGATTGGCGAAACCAAATATGGCAAACCGATTCTAGACCGCACCCTCAGTTTTGAAACCCCCTTGGAAGCGGCGGCGAAATGCGCTCTGCTATCCATTGACTCGACGATGAAGTCCAACATCTCTGTCGGGCCACCCATTAACCTGGCGATGTACGAGAGTGACAGCTTTATTCTCCGGCATCAGCTGAAACTGCGTCTGGGGGACCCCTATCTGGCCCAGATTCGCAAGTTGTGGGAAGAACACCTGAAAAAGGCTTTCGAGCAAATGCCCAATATCGACTGGCAGCATACTGAGGATTATAAAACAGACGTCCTCATCGACTGATTTCACCGGCAGTATCTCTTTTTTGTAAATAGAGTATTTTGCTGCCCCCGGTTATTAGATATTGAGGGTCGGAGGCAACGCATGCCCTACGGATATACGCCGTAGGACAGGCGTCTCGCCTGTCCCAATGTCCTTGATAACAAGATAGATGCCTTGTCCATTACTGAGCTGTCCATTGCTATCCCTAGTTGACACAGATAGTATTTTCACCTCTGGATCAAAAAGCTTTTCTGCTCTTTTTTCAATCCTTGCATTCAAAATCCTTGTATTCAAAATCCTTGCATCCCAAATCCTTGGATTGCCTCACCCCCCAAAACCGCGAAGCACCCGAAACATATCCGAAAAATCATCCGTCCACAGGGGCTCGTCCCCTGTTTCCGGAATTGGCTGCCAGCGCGAGTCACTGGCGAGGGTGCCAAAATCGCTCTGCTGGCGGGCGAGCAGCACCCAGTGAGAGGGCGATTTCCCCCTTTCCCTCTCGGCG
>JALOOK010000265.1 GCA_025454445.1 Oscillatoria sp. Prado101
CCGCAGTAGAGAGGCTGGGAGAATCCAGGATAGCAAAGCGATCTCCCATTTGATCGCAATGCTGCAAAACAGCCTCCTGCATCTTTCGCACGATATCTATTGCCCGGCTTTCCCCCACAATGTCTGGCGCACAAATTAAGTCAACCGCATCGAGAGACTCCAATTCTTTCAGCGCCTTGGATAGCGCCTCCTGTGGCGAAATCCCCTCCTGCTGGAGGCGAACCGCGTAACAAAGGCGGCCACCATTGCTGAAAAAACCCTCTACAGCACGATACAGGTAGCCTTTTTCCTGTGGCTGGCCAAAAATTTCCTTAAACTGAGGCCACAGTGTCAGTCGCTGGGCTAGATTTATCGGCCCTTCCTGTGCGTATCCGAGGAATGCCGGCACGCCTGTAATCAGTTCTGGGGCGGCTGCCGGGAATATTTCCTCTCTGTAAACACCGGGGATTCTCTGCTGGGACGACGGCATGTTTCACTCCTGAGCAGTGGGTGAGAAGCAATGATTTTACGAACCGCCAAGACGCCAAGTTCGCCAAGAGGTTAAACAGGAGAGTTGGCAACAGTTCGCCTCAGCTGCCACCCGGGCCGGCCCACTGGCTAATCCGGAAGATGACGAATTCAGCCGGTTTGACGACGGCTACGCCAATTACAGTCACAACCTGACCGGCATCCCGCACTTCCGGGGGGTTTGTCTCCTCATCGCACTTGACGAAAAACGCTTGTTCTGGCGCAGTGCCAAACAGGGCACCGCTGCGCCAGACCGTCATCAGAAAAGCCGTGACGTTGCGGCGAATTTTCGCCCACAGTTCCGGGGAGTTTGGCTCAAACACCGCCCACTGAGTCCCTTCGTCAATCGACTCGCGCAGGAAGTTAAACAGCCTGCGGACATTAATGTATTTGAACTCTCCGTTAGCGTCGCCGCCCAGGGTGCGTGCCCCCCAAACGCGGATATTGCCGTTGAGGCTTCGGATACAGTTGATGCCTTGAGGATTGAGTCCGTCCTGCTGAGCTTTGCTGATATTATACTTCAGTCCAACTGCACCCATAACGGTTTCGTTTGCCGGCGCTTTGTGGACACCCCTTTGCGTGTCTACGCGAGCATATATTCCCGCCATGTGACCGCTGGGCGGTACATTCATTTCCTTATTGCTATCTGGGTCGAAAACTGTAATCCAGGGCAAGTACATAGCCGCGTAATCTGAATTGAAAAGCATCAGCGTACTTACTAGAGTCGGGCTGCTCATATCTACAGTTTCCGGACTGTCGAGGATGGCGAAACGATCGCCGAGCTTCTGGCAGTGGTCTTTCACCGGAGTCAGGCCAGTTTGGCTTGTCACTCCCGGAGCCGCAACAATGGCAATTTCATCAATCGCCTCAAAAGACTCCAGTGCCTTAGCAATATCTGCCTCAGCGGCCACCCAGACCACAAAGCAGCGCGTGCCCCCGTTATTGAAGAAACCGTAGACTGCATGAGCCAAGATATTCTTCGGAGTTTCCTTGGAAAAGTCCCAAAAGAACTTCTTAAACTCACCAAAGTTGGTACAGAGTTTTACTTCCCCAGCTTTGACTGCTAAGTTTGAACCGGCTGCAGGGGGAGCTGTACTGGCTGCTGGAGCGGTTGGTGCGGGAATCACCCCAATAAATCCCGCTGTACTCGTACCCACCCCAGCTATTGGGGCAGATCCTGACGGCACTTCCTCAACGTACACGCCAGGGGATAAATAGGTTGGCATCGTCTTTACTCCTTACTTAATAATGAAACAAGAAAATTTTCCCCAGGGCAAACGCCCCTCCCCCCACTTCACCGGCACGCCCAACTAATTATTTTCCTCCTCTCCCCTTCTCTCCCTCTTCCTTGGCGCACGGGCGCGTCGGGCGCGGTTTTTTCTCAAACAAGCTCCCAGTTTAAGCTTGTCACTTCACCCTGAATGATGTCCGCTATTTGGGACACCGGCTGGCAGCCCGAGGCAGAAACCCTCACATTCACGGTGCGCTTTGCCCCCTGCTTTCTTGCTTCCAGCCCGCTCAACAGATACTTCCCCTTGCTGTCACTAAAGGCCAACTCCGCACTTCCCTCAATTTGTATTTTAGCCATAAATACAGGAGATTTATCCGCAGCTGTGACAATCTGCCCCTTGATAGCTGTTGGTGGCAGGGACATGTCCGCAGGATTTCTCGCAATGTTGCCTCGCTCGTCTCGCCTTACAGTAACTGTCACCTGAGCTGTGCCGTAGCGGGTGCCAGCACTCGGTAGTGACGCAGTTAAGGTATATTCCCCGTCGGGCAAATCCAAAAAATGAAAGTGCCCGTCAACTGCTGTTCTAGTCCTGTCAGGGCGCTCAGTCATTCTATCCCAGTCGCTACCATACTGTATGGAACGCAACTCCAGCCACTTGTTAAATGCGTCTGGCCTTTTCCCTATCTCCACCAAGGCACCCTGAATCGGCAAGCCGGTTTGGGCATCGCTGACTTGTCCGTAAATGGCCACCTGACGGCGCACCGGCTGCAACCCAATCCACGCTGGCACTTCCCGCACCTCCTCTCGGTAATTTTTATTGGCTTATCCGCTTGTCCATCACCAGCGGCAGAACCTCTGCTGCTTCCTGAACTTCCACCGATACAGTCACGGTGTAATTCAGCGCTGCCTTGGGCTTTCCTCCCATTGCCTGCCAGAATTCCCCCAAACTTTGCAGCTGCGAGGGGCGCAGGGTGTTTGCTCGCAGGGGGGGTTCCTGTCCTTTGAGACTTCCCTGGAGAACTTCAGCCGGAATTTTGGGATAGCGCAGCAGGACTTTCATCACCTCGCCCAGCAGTCGGTGTTCTGTTTGCGCATCAGCTCTGTCTGCCAGCCAAACTGTGATCAGGTAAGAGCAGTCCACCCGCACCGGCGGGCGCTTTTTCGTCGCCGTGCCGTTACTGCTGCGCTCCACTGACCATTCAGTATTGCGCAATTCCACGTTCTCCCGCACGTCATAGAGAAAAAAGTCAATCGCTGGCAGTTGCACCTTGGTCGCCAAGTCACTGTCGGGAGTGGCAAAGCTTACGCTCACCTGACCGGCCAAAGTTG
This sequence comes from Oscillatoria sp. Prado101, assembly GCA_025454445.1. Lineage (GTDB taxonomy): Bacteria > Cyanobacteriota > Cyanobacteriia > Cyanobacteriales > Oscillatoriaceae > Oscillatoria. The sequence continues at coordinate 3,068 of JALOOK010000265.1, forward strand.
GCGGCAGTTCGAGCTTTAGCAATTCTTCTAGAGTTCTATCCAGATCGTCGAGCATAATTTGCTGTCCTGACTTATCTCTAGGGTGACGCCCTGCTGTCCCGCTTTCCAGCTGGTGCCGGCATGGTTCGTCCTCTTTTTCACCGGCTATCACGCTGTAACTAAACAGCTCAAAATCCGTCCCACTTCACAGCAAAGCTTCAGAGCTACCGTCTGCGAATCTGCCAATCTCTATTAGCAGTTGCGCCGCCCAGTCGAGACCGGATGCGTCCCACTTTTGCCGTGACTGTATCTTATAGCGGTTCTCAGTTTGATGTACTCTGGACCAGAAACCCGGTTTCTGAAACCGGGTTTCTCAGTACCTCATAAAGGCTGAGAACCGCTATATATTTTCTGTCCAAGCGTCCTGTCGGGAGACGTTCCGCTTCTTGAGCCGAACGAGGGGTCTAACCCCCTCTCCCCCGGTGCTGGAGCGAACGGAGTCAAACCTAACTTGTCCACAGGTAGGCTCGCTCGAACTTGTTTAGTATTCTATCAGTTTGCCGGCGTCTGTCAACGCCTATTTTGACTTTTAAGGTTGTCTTAAGTTTTTACTTATCTTAACAAAAGACTGCCACAGACTAACCTTTATGTAAGGCTAAACCACAGGGGTTACAGTTTCGATAGCCTCTTGTAGAGAGGCGAGACATTGCGTCTGGTTCCTCTCCCCTCACCGGCACCCCCCAAAGCCGCCAAAGCCTCCCCAGCCTCTTTATCCTTAAAATGCTGCTTGACCGCAAAAAAAGGCTACAAATTGCTATTGACAAACCGCAGATACTGTGCCTTCAAAAAAAATGCCTTAGTGCCAGGGTTTTCAGCAGCCTCCCATGAATTGCCGGCACAAAAAGGCTTCAAACCCTCCCCCTGGCACGCACTATACTTTTACGGGTTTGCCAGCAGCTGGATTTAACATCGTTTGGATCTGCGCAAAACGGCCTGTCTTATAGCGGTTTTCAGTTGGATGAAGTAGATGCCAGAAACCCGGTTTCGCCAAAGTTACCGGGTTTCTCAGTACCTCACAAAGGATGAAAACTGCTATAGATCCCCCCAACCCCCCTTAAAGAGGGGGGCTAGTATTTCTCCCCCCTTTTGAAGGGGGGGTAGGGGGGGCTCGCATGGATAGAAAGCCCGGGGGTGAGGTGCCAGCCGCCCAAACCAACTAAAATCGATCCAGGGAGTCGCCCACCTATTTGAATATTTGAAAATTTTGGGAGCAAGCCTCTGTCTGTGCAAGCCATTACCATACCCCCCGCAACCGGTCAACCCCCCACCGGCAATATTGTCCTGCTGCACGGGTGGGGTGCCAACGCCGAAGACCTGGCATCCCTAGCGCCCATGCTCGACCTGCCCGACTGCCAGTTTCTCTGTCCCGACGCCCCCTTCCCCCACTACGGCGTGCCCGGAGGCAAAGCCTGGTACAGTCTGGAAACAGAAGATTACCAGGGGCTCGAAGAAAGCAGGCAAATCCTCACTGACTGGTTAAAATCCCTGGGAACCACCACCGGCATCCCCCTACAGCGCACCATTCTCAGCGGCTTTTCCCAAGGCGGGGCGATGACACTGGATGTGGGCGTCACCCTGCCATTGGCCGGCTTAGTCTCCCTGAGCGGGTATTTGCACTCAGAGCCAGAACCTGCAGGTGACGATCCGCCGCCGGTACTGATCGCCCACGGCAGGCAAGACACCGTTGTGCCCCTCCGCGCCGCCCACCAGGCGCGGGACGTTCTCACCGCCCTCGGGGTGCCGGTGCAGTACCGAGAATTCAACACCGGCCATCAAATCATCCCAGCCGAGATATCTCTAATGCGAAGTTTTGTTATGGAAGCGATGTCGAAAGCGGGTGAAAAGGCTTAGTATAGAGTCCGGAGTCGCATCTCAAGTCGAAGCTGACTCCAGCTGATGCAGGTGCTAGCCAAGAGAGGGCCAATGCAGATGGGAACGTCAACTACTGACAAGCTGGATATCGCCAAGCTGACGCCGGCTGATGTGGCGCAGCTGGCGGCGCGGCTAGAGCAGGATGAGTACGCTGATGCCTTTGAAGGGTTAAATGACTGGCATCTGCTGCGGGCAATAGCGTTTCAGCGTCCAGAACTTGCCGACCCCTACCTCTACCTGCTCGATCTCCAACCCTACGACGAAGGGTAATTGGCTGAAGCGCCAACCACTGAAAAACCGCAGATAAACGCAGACTTATCAGCGTGCATCTACTTCTGCGTTCATCTGCGGTTAAATAAAAATCCCTATGCTGCAAGACAGGCGAATTCTGATTGGCATCACCGGCGGCATCGCAGCTTACAAAATCTGTGAAGTCATCTCCACCCTAGCCAAAGCCGGGGCGCAAGTCCGCGCCATTCTCACACCCGGGGCGCAAGAATTTATCACCCCGCTGACAGTGGCAACCCTGTGCCGGCATCCCGCCTATACCGACGCCTGCTTCTGGCAGTCAACCCACTTTCGCCCGCTGCACATTGAGCTTGGGGAATGGGCAGAAGTGTTTGCCATCGCACCCCTGACTGCCAACACGCTGGCCAAAATGGCGTGTGGCTTGGCGGACAACCTGCTCACCAATACGGTGCTGGCTTCCACCTGTCCAGTGCTGCTGGCACCGGCGATGAATACGGACATGTGGGAGCAACTGCCGGTGCGGCGGAACTGGGAGCTGGCGCTCACCGATCCGCGCTATCACAAAGTTGGCCCCGGTGCGGGGGTTTTGGCCTGCGATAGGGTGGGTGCCGGTCGCATGGCAGAGCCGCAGCAGATTTTGGCTCACATGGAATCCCTACTGCACACCAAGGGCGAGCGGGATTTAACCGGCTTGCGGGTATTAATCAGTGCCGGTGGCACCCGAGAGCATTTAGACCCCGTGCGCTTCATTGGCAATCCCTCCACGGGTAAAATGGGGATAGCCTTAGCGCAAGCCGCCGCTCACCGGGGGGCGTCTGTGACGCTGGTTCACGCGCCGGCGGACACCAAGGCGATTGCGGATCTGCCAGAGGTGCGCTGCATTGCCGCTACCAGTGCCGACGCAATGCAGCGGGTGATGCTAGAGTGTTTCCCAGATGCCGATTTGACTGTGATGGCGGCAGCGGTGGCGGATGTCAAACCGACGGAGTGCAGTGCCGAGAAGTTGCCAAAGCGAGCCCTGCCCGAATCGCTGCCTTTGCAGCCGGTGCCGGATATCCTCGCTCAGCTGGGCAGCCTCAAGCAGCCGCACCAGCGCCTGATCGGGTTTGCCGCACAAACGGGCGACATTATAACACCGGCGCGGCAAAAATTGCAAGATAAAAAACTGGATGCTATTGCTGCCAATCCGATTGATTTGCCAAACAGCGGCTTTGCCAGCGACTCCAACCGAGCTGTTTTTCTGGATGCCGGTGGGCGTCAAGCAGAGATTCCCCCTTGCAGCAAATTGCAGCTGGCTCACCATTTATTTGATTTTGTCCGGCAGTAGGGTTCCCCAGAAACCGGGTTTCTGAGATAAATCTTGCGCTATCAGCCGAGAGACTTATTGAGAAACCCGGTTTCTCAGCCCCCCAGGAACCCCAGAAACCCCAGAAACCCCAGAAACCCCAGAAACCCCAGAAACCCCAGAAACCGGGTTTCTCAGATAAATCTTGCGCTATCAGCCGAGAGACTTATTGAGAAACCCGG
>JALOOK010000266.1 GCA_025454445.1 Oscillatoria sp. Prado101
TCAAGTGCTGCGCCGGCTGCCGATCGTTGCCGGCTCTCTGGCGGGCGTGCTGTTGCTGATCAATCGCTTTCTGGCACCCGATCTGACTGATTCCCAAGCTCGCTCGGATGCTCTGGGTGTGATTTTAAGTGCCCTGCTGATTTTGACTGGTTTGCTGTGGCAGCAGGTGCAGCCGCGCTCGCCTGATGCTGTTGAACTTAAGGGTGAGGAGGGGTTTGAACTGGCTCCCGATTTGCCGGAGCCGGTGAAAACTGAATTGGCTTGGGCTAGCTTGCTGTTGCTGACGAATACGGTGACGCGCTCGCTCGTGGTTTGGTATGGGGGACGAGTGCTTTTGCGTCGGGGAATTTTGGGGGTCAGCCAGGAGGTGAAACCGGGAGCGATTTTGCAGCGGGTTTTACAGAAAAAAAAGCCGGTTTATTTGGTGGATTTAAAGGTTTATCCCGGGCGCATCGAGTTTGACTATTTGCCAGAAAATACCCAGGGCGTCATCTGCCAGCCGATTGGCAGTCTAGGTGTTCTGATTTTGGGCGCGAATGCCCCTCGCAGTTATACTAAGCAAGATGAAAACTGGGTGGAGGGGATTGCGGAAAAACTTGACTACACTCTCAGCCAGTATTTGCCGTCAGCAGTGACGGGTGAGGGCTAAGGGGTGGGTTGCTCTCGCTATCAGGGCGATCCGCTCGGTTCGCCCTGGAGCGTCTGGGCGCTAGTAAACCGCACCGGCACCGGGTTGATATAATTTCTAATTCTAGCCACTTGAGAGTTCATTTATAAAGAAAAACTGAACTCAGAAGAATCCGGGGAAAGCCAAACAAACCGGCTTTCTGGACTGGTTTCTGCCCCCAGCTTAACAATTACTTTATAAACACCTTCTCAGCCAACTCGCTACAATGGTGTGTGATGGGTTCAAGCCCGCAGTCGAGGCGTCTAGCCTGCGAACTAAGGGTAAACAGGTGAGATTGGGCGGGAATGGCAAAATGGTGGCCACCATGAATCAGAAGGAAATTGCAGCGCTGGGAGCTTCACTGCACCAGATCGATCCGAAGCTATTAAGAACAGAAAAAGCTAGCCGGAAAATCCGAATATGGTATCAAGGAGAGGAGCCTTATTTTGATGTTTTTTTTGACTTTAAAGATGGGGAGATTGTCTGGTTTCAGCTGACTTTCCGAGGAAAATGCGTTTCATGGAATCAGAATCAATCCCGCATGCAAACAGGAAAAACGAATGAATTAGTGGTTGGGGATGTCGGCTACTATTCCGCTAGCAAACTCATTCAGAACGACAGCAGTCCGGATTGGGAACTCGTTGAATTTGCTCGCTCAATTCTGCAAAGCCGCGCCGGGGAACCTGTGTTCGAGCAGGCACTGGCGCTTTTGGAGAGCGCCAAGTAGAAAATTTAGGACTTAGGGCGAAGGTAACAGGATTCCTGCAGGGCACCGGCCTCACCGGCGTTGCAGGTGGCCCGCAGCGCCAATGGCCGCACCGGCTTTGTTGGAAAAAGTTTCGCTCTCGGCACGCCGGTGTGATATATTGCCAAGGCGGAGGCTTCCTATGCCTCCAGTCCATCGGGCTGCCGTTTGGGTGGTTTCAGCCGGTGGGCAGCGTTGGTCGTGACGCGCTGCGGGTTGTGGTATTGTAATAGGTTTAATCGCAAGGGCGGGAAACTCACTCACCGGTTTTTCGGAGAATGGTTGCGCCAGATTTCGGTTTACCTGTGGGGTGGAAGTGGGAAACGGGTTTTTTCAAAAAAAATTCGCAACCCCTATCGAAAGCGCCCCGCTCCTGATATGGTTAAAAATGTTGCTTCACCGGCACCCGCAAGGCTGCAGCCGGTGGGGGCATTCATCCCCAGGCCCACACCCGTCTGATTTTTTACAATTTTTTAAGGCGAGCGGGGTTCATTTGACGCGCAATCGGCGTCAAAAGGGTATAATGCTAAATCGGTTCCGTAATATCAGATAAAATGACCCAAGCCAAAGTTACGTTTTCCAAAAAGCTCGGTTTCCGAAAAGAGCTCAATCGGCGAGTCGAGGCTTATTTTGAGAAAGAGGGCCTATCTCAGCGAGACAATCCTCAGATGTACCTGAAGACCGCAATAATTTGCGCGTGGGTGATTTCATCTTGGATGTTTGTTCTGTTCGTACCGGCGGCTGTGCCGGTGAAACTGCTGGGCTGCGTGATTTTAGCGCTGGGGATAGCAGCTTTCTCCTTTAATGTGGGGCATGATGCGAATCACGGCGGCTATTCTTCTAACCCGCGCGTCAATCGTGTGTTGGGGTTAACTTACGACTTCATAGGGCTTTCCAGTTATTTGTGGAGGTATCGCCACAACGTCCTTCACCACACTTACACAAATATCTTGGGCCATGATGTGGAAATACATGGGGACGGTCTGGTGCGGATGTCTCCCACCCAAGAACACCACTGGTTTCACCGCTACCAGCATATTTACACCTGGTTTATCTACTTCATCATTCCTTTCTACTGGTCTTTATATGATGTGTATTTGATTTTAATTAAAGGCAAATATCACGAGCATGTCATTCCCAAACCGAAAACCTCCGAGCTGATCACCCTGCTGGGAGTTAAGGTTCTTTGGGTGGGCTACGTCATAGGTCTTCCTTTAGCAATTGGCTACACTCCGCTGGAGGTGCTGCTGGGGGTTTCGCTAACGTACATGACCTATGGGTTGACGATATGTGTCGTTTTTATGTTGGCCCATGTCATGGAAACAGCCGAGTTTTTAACACCAGACCCTGTAACGCAGACCATTGATGACGAGTGGGCGATTTGCCAAGTGCGGACAACGGTTGATTTTGCCACGGATAGCCCATTTTTCAACTGGTATATGGGGGGGCTGAACCATCAAGTCACCCACCACCTTTTCCCGCAGATATGTCATATTCACTACCCGCAGCTCGCGAAAATTGTCCGAGAAGTTTGCGAAGACTTCGGTGTGGAGTATAAGGTGTATCCCACCTTCACAGGGGCGGTTGCTTCTAATTATCGCTGGCTGAAAGCAATGGGAGCTTCGCCTGAAACACAACTAGCTGAAGCTAAATAAACCGCCGGATGCCGGTGGCAAAGCTTGGCTGGGGTCAAAGAAGATTTGGCCCCAGCTGCGGGGGAGGGGGGTCGGGGTTAAGAAACCCGGTTTCTTAAAGAAACCGGGTTTCTCATCACCTCAAGATTCCCGTTACCGGCTATGGTTTTGATGTGGTTTGCTGCTTGGAGTGCGCTAGCATTAAATTGGACTGACCGACTTCAAACTGGTAGCCAATACCGAAATCCAGCGGCTTAATGGTCTTATCGCTTTGATAAATCTTCCTCAGTTCAGGCTGTTCCCTGACACTGAACAAATCGATCGGGCGCGTGTAGTTGCCGTAAAACTTCAAGTCCCACTTGGAGGAGTCAAAATAGCTGACCGGCATTCCGGAATCATCTTGCAGCAAGCTGCTGCTCTGTTCGAGAATCAGATTCCGGATGTTGGAAAAATTGTCGCGGTACATCAGGTAAGATGCCGCCTTCAGGTATGTTACCGGTTTTTGGATCTGTTTGACAAAGGTATTGAATTCCGGAGTTTTCTGTAAAGCCTCATTCGATAAATCGACAGAGAAATAATACAGCGTGCGCGGCTGGGATTCTCCACCGGGGAGAAATGAAATCTTCACCCCCGGAATTAACTTTTTATCCGAATCGTCCTTTTTAGCCGCATCGACAGCCTGGATATTGCCGGTCTTGTCCAGCCCGATGTGCTGCGCGTCCAGTATCTTATTATTGGTGCGGGCCAGAAATACGAACAAAATGGGAATAACGCCTTTTTCCGCCAAATCTTCCTTCATATCATTGGTGCGGAAAAAGCTCAATTGCAGGATAGCGTAGAGAGCTGTGTCGATTGACCGCAACTTTTTATCCAGTTGCGACTCTGGGATGTTCTCAAGTTCGGGGATGTCTCCCACCGGCTCCAAACCCGCCATAATATACTCACTGCCTTTCGGGAAAAACGAATAGGCATACAAAAAGTCTGGCCCGCTAAAGGGATAGAATATGGGAGGGGAAGATGCATTGAGTGACGCCAATTCCGCCTCCGACCATTTGCGGATTTTCGAGAGCTGCTGAGCCTCCAGTTTTCCCCACGCACTGTCAAGGTAAGAGGCGTGTTCGCTCCAGGCTCTAGTGTTTTCCAGGGAAGCAAGAGGACTGTCGGCATCCACCTTAATGCCGGCGATAAATTTAGCAGAATCCGTCAATTTTGCCGCCTTCTTCTCATCGACTTGGGGAGCTGATTTTTGCGAATTTTGAGCCGCGCCAGCCGGCTTGGCTGACTGCTCCTGATTGCCAGTTGCGCTGTTGCCAGGGACAGAACTTTCTGTCCCAACCTGAGTGTTATTAGTGCAGGAATGGACAAAAAACAGAGCCGGAATCGCAGCCAGCAGTAAATACGGGAGTTTTTTTCTGTTCATGGCCTCTGTTTAAACTAATTATTGCTGTAAATTTTAGGGTTCTAGGAAACAAGTCGCTGCTTGTCAGCAAAGAAGTAGACCGGCAGACCGAGAAGAATTGTCGCCAATCCCGCCAGTGATTCCACAGGTTTGTCCTTGAAAATAAATACCAGCATCCAGAGACTGATAGCCAGAAAAATGAGCGGCGTCACCGGATACCCCCATGTTTTATAAGGTCTGGGAAAGTCAGGATACCTGAACCTGTGGACAAATACCCCTAAAACCGTGAGGAAAGAAGACAGGGTAAGGGTAAATCCGAGATAGGTGATAATTGACTCAAAAGTGGAGGTAATAACCAGGACTAATACGATAGCGAGCTGGGCCAGTATAGCATTATAAGGAATACCCTTGGCATTGGTGGTTGCCAGCAGTTTAAAGAAGGGGATATCCTCGCCGATCGTCTGCGTCACTCTCGGGCCGGCCCAAACCATCGAGCTGATGGCAGAGACGAGTCCGAGGGAGATAAGCAAGCTCATAACCTTCCCGCCCAACTCCCCAAAAATCTGTGTGGCGGCTACAGCCCCTACCTCCACTTTTCCTGCCAGCTGATCGAGGGGAGTGGTGTGCAGAAAAATAAAGTTGATCAGCAGGTATAGCGCCATCACAATTAAAGTCCCCGCCAATAAAGAGCGGGGCACATTTTTTTCTGGCTCTTTCACCTCACTGGCAATGTAGATAGAAGCATTCCAGCCGGAATAAGCATACATTACATATACCAGGGAAATGGCGAATGGAGAACTTAAAATCAGGTTCAGGTCGTTATTCGCCGGCAGAAAGTTGATATCCTGAGGTTGGCCAAGCAAAAATCCGCAAACAATCAGGGTGAGGATCAGCAGGACTTTCAACAGGGTGAAGCTAATTTGAAAGTAACTTCCCAGTTTGACATCCCGCGTGTGAATCAGCGAAACCCCGATCGCCACCGCCACGGCGATTGCTGTCGGGGGAAAGACTGGAAAGACCTGCGAGAAGTATTTCCCCAAAGCCATCGCTGCAGCGGCGATCGGTGCGGCAAAGCCTACTGTAGCGGAAAGCCATCCGGAAAGGAAGCCGACTGCTGGGTGGTAAATCTTGGACAGATAGTAAAACTCACCCCCCGAGCGGGGCATGACTGCGGCGAGTTCGCCGTAGGAGAGGGCACCGCAAAGCGCCAAAATGCCGCCGACGAGCCACAAGCAGAGTAAGGCAAAGCCCGATTTGATATCTACCGCCTGGAAGCCCAAACTGGTAAATACCCCTGTTCCGATCATGTTGGCTACCACAATGCTGATAGCTGTGAACAGGCTGATGAGAGGTTTGTCTTGATTCTGGTTTGAATTCACGCGCTTTAAGGAATTTAGTTTCCGTTCAACTGCTCTCCCCAGCGGGCGGGGACTGTATTCAATTCAATCTAGCTTTTGTTCTCCCGGATGGTTTTATTCAGCTGGCGAACCCAGCGCTCCGGCTAACCTCAATTATTTAAACTCATATCCGGTTCGCTGTCCAGCCCTCTGGACGGGCGCGGTTGCCCTGGCACACCTTTGTGAAACCGCGTGCATTGGCTCAAAGAGGGCAAAAACAGGGGAGTCAGGGGGAATCTGCATAGGGCCAGAGATAGGGGCTAGCGACCTGCTTCGGTCTTGTGAAGGTATATGAAAAAGTAGGTTAGCACAGCTGTGCTAACCTATATCGCCAAAAAATATGAGAATTCTCTTCGAGCAGCGTCACACCGGCATGGAGCGGTAGCCCGATCGCCCGCAGCCTCAAGCGAGGGCTGCTGGTCAGGCCGGTGTGGCCACACCGGCACTTGCCGTTAAGTGCCGGTTCCGGAACCCGCTCAGTAGCCCCGCCGGCGTCTCGTCCAGCCGGTGCTGCGCCAAATGGTAAAAAATAAAGCACTCGAGATCAGGGCCCCGAGGTTCCACTTGACAGAATTTTTCAGCAGCGCCGTGCGCAGATTCGACCGCGTTGCTTGAGCTTGGGGTTCGATGCCCTTTTTGGCAGCGGTAACTTTCTCAAGGATTTGGCCTCTCACTTCTTCTGGTTTTTGGCTGTCCACTTGCAACCCCAGGTTGTTCAGCTGGCTCGCCAGATTCTGTATGTCTTGAGGGGTTCCCTTACTCACTTGGGTTTCAACTTCTTCGAGTTGCTTGAGCTGTCCCGCCACTTGGGCGGCTATTTGCTGATTGTTTTGGTTATTGATCTGCACGGTGTAAGCCAGTCCCGGGGGAATCAGCAACAGACACAGCAGCGCCAGCAGCAAGGACACCCAG
>JALOOK010000267.1 GCA_025454445.1 Oscillatoria sp. Prado101
ACATAAATAGAAAAATTAAATGCGTGAAAGGTCAATTATAGCGGAGCCAGCAGCTAGGCGTAAGGCGCGAGATTCGCGCTAAATTTAGGTAGTTACTCTGCCGACAGGGTAAAATAAATAGTATAAGATACAATTCAAGTGCAAAAGTGGAATCCCCTGATTCAAAGTGAAAGCCGGCCTGTTGTGTTAGCAGCAAGCTGGTGGAAAGAAACCGCTTTTCGAGTGGGGGCGGCTTGCTTAACCGCCTCTGCAGTAAGAGATAGTCAGAAAAATTAATACGGTTTGGCCGCAATGATAAGAGAAGGAAGAAATATCTGAAAACTGAATCACTGTAAGCTCTGTACGCGAGATTCTAGAAGTCACCTTTGGCTCTTGAGAAGTTTCTCGCGCTCAAAGGTTAAGTCTGAGAATAGAATACTGACAAAGTTGAAAAAGTTACCTCCTCAGGAGAACCACTATGCTAAACCGCAAGATCTATCAACTGTGTTGCGACGGTCGTGAAGTCTCTATTTTCTTGCGGGACCAGCAGCGTTGGATTGAACGCGCTCGTATCACTGACATTGAGGGAGACCTGGTGACGCTGCGCTATGAAACCGAAGAAGAGGACGAACTGTGCTCTTGGGAAGAGATGGTTCGCCTGGAAAGCATTGGTGCGATTACCCAGAAGCTAGCTTCTGTGCCCCGAGGCAACGCTGAGCCCCTGGTTTCTGACGATTGCCCAGAAGCGGAACAAATTCCCAACTCCTTCCCAGATTTCCTCCCACCGGACTAGGAACGCCGGACTTCACACAAGGGGAGAGCGGGAGAATTTCCCCCCCTCACCCCCCTCACCGTTTGTGGGTGTCGCGCTTTGCGACACCCATTGTCTTTTTAGGGGAGTTCTGGTTCCTGTGGTTCCTGTGGTTCCTGTGGTTCCTGTGGTTCCTGTGGTTCCTGTGGTTCCTGTGGTTCCTGTGGTTCCTGTGGTTCCTGTAGTTCCTCGGCTTCCTCGGCTTCCTCGGCTTCCTCGGCTTCCTGTGGTTCGGCTTGTTCTTCGTCTTCGTCTTCTTCGGAAGCTACAGGTGTAGAGGGGGGTGCGTGAACCGACTCAAAAACAGGACAGTAGCCATCGGCTGTCACCTTGAACTCAAACAGCGGCGAACCGGAGTTCCAGCATCGCTGTCCCCGATAGTACCGGCAGTTGCCGCAGCACTCCACCTCGGGGGCCACCTCAATGCGGTCGGACTGACTGAGCAGTTCCCGCTGGGACAGCCCGCGCAATACCAGTTCCTCACCCTGCCATCGCGCCTCCACTAAACCGGTATCAGCAAAATGCTGCCAGCGCGGATCTCCCTTGATGGCGTTGGGCAGGGTAATTGTCACTACTGTCCCCTGTTCCGTGAGCTCGCCTTCGTAGTGGGTTTCGACAACTTCTGGCTGGACAAACTTCTCGCCAATCGGGAGTTCTACCAGGGTGCCGGTGGCGGGGGAGTGCAAGTGGTAGCGATTGCGCAACTCATCCAAATTTGTCAGGTCGGCCAGGTAAGTGGGGGAGCCGTGAACAAAGATGGCGTGCATAGGGCGGAGATTGTGGATCAGCTGCGTCGTGCCCGGACCGTCGCAGTGCTCTGCCAGTAAATAGGTTTCAATGGTTGCCGGGGTTTCCGCCGGCAGCTGCAGGTTGGGCGACTGGAGGTTGACCGGGTGTCCGGGGTGTTCCGGCAGCAAGATCAGCCAAGGGCCAGTGTCGGGATGGCAGTAATCGCTCAAATTGGCGGTTTTACCGGCCAGGGCAATGCAGGGAGTCTTGCCGATCTCGCCGAGCTGTTCCGGGCTCAACCGGCGCACGCGGGGGCGGACTCGCTCGTCCCAAAACAGGGGCTGGTGGCGGGCGAAATTCTGCACTGATGCCGGCAGATGGGGGAGGATTTCCAGGTAGGCGTCACAGGCGGTGGCGACGGCACTGTCCACCCAGATATCGATGTCGCGACCGGTGAAGTGGTGGTGAGAGCGCAGCAGCATCAGCAGTTCTTGGCCCAAACCCAGTGCCGGTGCCAGGAGCAGCACGCTGCGCCGCTCTCGGATCGCCGCCTCGATCCGCTCTGCCAGCTGGTTTTCCTGATTGCGCCGGTGGGGATAGCGAGCCGTGCCGTAACTGCCTTCCAGAATTAGCACGTCTGGCCCCAGCCCCCGCAATTCTTCCAGGGCCAGCCCATCAGCTAGGCGGGAGTTGGAGAGGAAAAAGTCGCCGGTGTACAGCAGAGTGTAGCTGTCTTGGGCAGCGGTGCGGGTGAGCAAGATAGCGGATGCCCCAGGCAGGTGACCGGCTCTGATCAATTTTGCCGTCAACCCGTCAAAGAATTCCACCGGCGAACCGATAGGCAGCGCCTGACAAAATAGCGGCACCGCTGCCGGTTCTAGTTCGGGCCAATTCAGGGGCAGCAGTTGGGCTGTCACCTCACTGGCGTACACCGGCAGCTGCGGGAACGCCCGGTGGAGTGCTAGCAACCCTCTGGTATGATCCGGGTGGGCGTGAGTGCACAGCACCAAATCTGCCGGTGGCTGATTTGGATTGGCAGTCAGGGGCGAAATATCTCTCAGACCGCAGTCCAGCAGGATGCGGTATGGCCCCATCCGCACCAGCAGGCAAACCCCTTCATCTGTATGGCCTGCGCCATAGGGCAAACATTGCAACTCCATCTCGTTCCCGTCAAGTCTCCCCGGTCGAATAGTCAGTTTCCGTGTTCAGGTTCTAGCGCCGCCAGCAGTGCCCCAAAGCCCGGATCTGGTTTCTCGATAGGGGTGCCGGTAACATTGGCGACAAAGTACGATCTTATCTTACTGGCAGTTGGGCGCTGGCGGTATCGGTTCAAAGGCCCAGAGCTGGCCCTGGTTTGTCAGGCAATCTGCTGATGGTAAGCAACCGCTGGGGTGGGACTACCCTGGCAACAGCGGGTGACAGGCTGGACAGATCTCCTCTGCGAGGGCATAGGGGGATGGCACAGGCCAAACGCCCGGACTGCGAGTGGATAGCGGATAGCGGATAGCGAATAGCGGAGGCAAGGGAAATGTTTCTAGATAAGTTTCAATATTTTTTTGACTGTTGCGTCGGCACTTGGAAGACAGAGCGCACCTACCATTACCTGACTCACAATCAAGTGGAGCGCTCGCGCACGGAGTTTACCATCAAAGCTCTGACTGCGGATCTCAAGGTCAAGGTTTTGCAGGACAACGGGCGCACGCCGCCTCCTGAGTTGGACAGCCTGCCTGGATATCATCTAGCGTTTCACACGGTTTCGGAAAAGGGGGAAGAAGTCTCCCAACAGCTGAACCTGCTGTTTGTGCCGGTCAGTTCTGACTCGCCGATTTTAGAGGGGGACTACCTGCGGGACAGAGCCTACGAGGAGAAAAGACCGATCATCTCTCATTTTCGCTTCGACACCGTAACCCGAGAACTGCTGATGACCACCAACTACACCCGTGTGGTTGCGGTCGATTCGATTACCCTGATCAATCCCACTTTGCGCATCCGCAAGATTGTCAACTACCAGCGCCCCCCTCAGGGCTACCCCCTGGACAACCCTGTCCTGGTTGGCTTTGGCGTGGAACAGAAAGCTGTCTGAGGGCATGGGCCCAGCAAAATGGGGTGGGGGGGGAGGGATTCTTGTTCCTCTCCCCCTTTTGCTTCTCTCCCAATCCCCCCCTCTCCCCCTGGAATTGTGAGAAAATTTCAGGCCACCACCAGCAAGTATGAAGAAAATTTACATTTCTTTATGATCTGGGCTGATCGGGCATTGTATAAAAGAGGGGGGGCTCGCGGGATCTTCCTGCGGGCATTGGTTGATACGCCTTGGTTGAGAGACGCTCTCAGCTTATGTATTTGTTAACAGATGTAACAGTTTGTTAGCGAAAAAGTATCGGCAAAGGTGTGAAAAACTACAAAAATGTCCTCTGAGACGCCAGAGTCCTCTCAAGGCCCAAGGGCCAGCTCCCTGAGAGAAGCATATTAAGTTTTGTAACACCGGCAGCCATCCTTCTCAGCAAAGTTTGTGGCTCAGGAGAAAATTTGAATGGCTTTTGGACCCGCATCCCAGTTAGGGGTGGCCCTATTTGAAGATACGCCACCAGTCGAATTGTGGCCAACACGCTCCGCAGAGGAAGTGGAAACCGTGATTCGGGCTGTCTACCGGCAAGTGTTGGGCAATGCCTATGTGATGGAGAGCGAGCGGCTCCCCGTCCCGGAATCCCAGCTGAAGCTGGGCGAAATTAGCGTGCGCGAGTTTGTGCGCCAAGTCGCGAAATCGGAGCTTTACCGCTCTCGGTTTTTCGACAATTGCCCCCGCTACCGGGCGATTGAGCTGAATTTCAAGCACTTGCTCGGTCGCGCTCCCGATGGCTACGAGGAGATGAAGTCTCACAGCAGCATCCTCGATGAAGGCGGTTTCGATGCCGAAATTGATTCCTACATCGACAGCGAAGAGTATCAGCAGGCGTATGGGGAAAATACGGTTCCGTTCTACCGGGGCTACAAAACCCAACCGGGCAAGAAAATGGTTGGATTTACCCACATTTTCCAGCTGCTGCGCGGTGCTTCTAGCAGCGACCTGAAAGGCAATTTGGCAGGCAATAGCCCCCGGCTGAACAAGTATGTGATTCAGGAAACTCCGCTGGCTGTGGTTCCGCCATCGGGAGGCTCCAGTGGTTGGTCTTTCCAAGATCCGCCGCTGGGATCTCGCACCCGTCACGGGGTTGGCGCTGATGCTGAAGGCAAGGTCTTCCGCATCGAAGTCACCGGCTACCGCTCGAATGTGGTGAATCGCGTCTCCAAATTCCGGCGCAGCAACCAGGTTTATCTTGTGCCGTTCGACCAGCTCTCTAAAGAGTATCAGCGGATTCACAAGATGGGCGGCGTAATCGCCAGCATCACGCCGGTTGAATAGAAATACAGAAGGCACAAAAAAAATCTGAGGTTTGAGGGTTGAGGTTTGAGTTGAAAAAAATTAAAAACTCAACCCTCAAAACTCAGAACAGGAAAAAGCTATAGACCCTAGGCTGGGGCGGCAGGTTCAGAAAGGCTGGGTTTGAAAAAGCCGATCTCAAATTAGGGTAAATCGGGAATAAACTAGGGTGTGAGCGCTAGCGGATAGCCGATTGATAGCGATAAACCAGCTAGAGAGAAGGAAATTTTGAGAGGATTGAGATGGGCTTGGCTAAAGCTAAAATCAAAACTCTAAAAGGCCAGCTAAAAATCAAGGAAATCAGGAGAGAATACTATGGCTTTGTGGGCAGTTGAAACAACTCCAGTAGAACGGCGACCGGCAGCAACGGAAGAAGAGTTGCAGGTGGTGATTCGGGCGGTGTACAAACAGGTGCTGGGCAACGATCATTTGATGGAATCAGACCGACTGACCAGCGCGGAATCTATGCTGCGCAATGGGGATATTAGCGTCCGCCAATTCGTCGAAACTGTGGCAAAATCGGAGCTGTATCGCTCTCGGTTTTTTGAATCCGCTTCTCAGTACCGGTTCATCGAACTCAACTTCAAGCACTTGCTGGGACGCGCTCCAGTAGACCAGTCGGAAATTTCCGAACACGTCCGCACCTACAGCGAGAAAGGCTACGAGGCTGAAATCAATTCCTACATCGATAGCGAAGAGTATATCCAAAATTTTGGGGAAAACATTGTACCATACCCGCGCTCTGTTAGCACGCAAGTCGGAATAAAAAATGTCGGCTTCAACCGGATGTTTTCCCTGATGCGGGGACCGGCAAGCAGTGACAGCGATAACCGGGCCAAGCTGATCCGGGATGTGGCGGCAAATCTGCCGACCAAAATCACCGCCCCTGTTTCTGGGAGCGGTGCCTACTACGGTAACACCGGCAAGCGCTTCCGGATCGCGGTTTCTAAGGCAGGGGTTGGCCCTCGCGTCAAGCGCAGTAACGTGACATACGAGGTGGGTTACGACCAGCTGTCTCAGAAAATTCAGAGCATTCACAAGACGGGTGGCCAAATCGTCAGCATTACTGAGGTAGCCTAGAAGCTCGGTCGGGGATTAAAAATCGAGGGGAAGAAACCGGGTTTCTTTGACCCAAGAAACCCGTTTGCTCTGATTTTTAGCCCGGCGTTCTAGAAAAAGGGCGAGTTATGAGTTATGAATTATAAGTTACGAGTTAATTAAAAACTCAAAACTCATAACTCAAAACTCATAACTCTGTTACTCGAAGGTGCTTTTCCATGTTGGGTATGACAACCACCGGCATTACGGGCTTCAGCGACTACGAGAACCGCATTGTGGCGCTGGAAGTGACGGGGCTGTGCCGTCAAAACGTAATGCGCCACAGCCATTATACTTTCAAAGTTCCTTACAGCCGCCTGTCTGACACCATGCAGCGCATCAGCCGCATGGGTGGCAAGGTGGTAAGTGTGAAGCTGCTGTCGCACTCTGCAGCTTTGGAGACTCAAGGGCACGCGCCGGTTCTGGAAGAGGCACCCGCAATGCCCCACAGCATCGATGCCGGCACCCCTTCCGCCCTTCTCGAAGAGCCGGTGGAAGCCCCAACGCCAGAAAACGCCACGGGTGCGGTCGATCTGGCTGAAATCTCTCCGGCTCCTGAAGCGGCAATTGAGCCGGGAATTGAGCCGGGAATTGAGCCGGGAATTGAGCCGGGAATTGAGCCGGGAATTGAGCCGGTGGAAGCGCCGGTGTCCAATGCAGAGCCATTGATGGAAGGGGCGGCTCCTGAGGTGGCCGCTCCGGCAAGGGTGGCGGAAG
>JALOOK010000268.1 GCA_025454445.1 Oscillatoria sp. Prado101
ACCGACTTCGGTTGCAGAGCGGTTCGGCCTTCCCTCTGTGCTGCCCGGTTTGTCCTGACGGGTGAGCAAATCAAATACATGGTCGCCAATGGCGGCTTTTACATCGTCTTCTAGATCGTGCATGACATCGCGATTCAGTTGAAAGGCGTAATTGGCCTCGTCTACGATGCGCTGAATCGTTTCCTCGTCAAGGGGTAGGGAGTTGAGAGCTAGACGGTAGGTTTCCTTAAATGCCCGTCTCGCTTCTGGTGTGGGAATTTGGTCGAAGTCATGCAGTCCTGTCCCTCGATCTGGGGGTAAATTCAGTGCGGAGCGAATAATGTTTTTCAAAGCCTGACCGCCGGAAAGATCGCCCATATAGCGGGTGTAGGCGTGAGCGATCAGGAGCGCCGGATCGGTATTGGCGATTTCGTTAAGGCGATTGACGTAAATCTGACCGGCTGGCAAGGGAGCAATTTCGTTGCGCCAGTTTTCACCGTAGTAGAATTCTAAATCTTTCTCCAGATTTGCCGTGCGGTTTAGCTCGGAAAAATAGAGCGGGCCCACTGCGGGATTATCCTGGTGCCGGCGCAGCGCTTCTTCCAGCGTGCTGTAGACAAAATACAGATTTGCTAGCAACTTCCGGAATGGCTCCCACTCAACAATGCCTTTCAGGAAACACTTCATATATGCGGTGTTTTCTGCGGCGGTGTGAGAGTGCTGGGTGCCTTCTCGCAGGCGGTTGGCTAGATCCTGGCTCATGTCAAATTACCTCATTCCTGAGAAATGGTGGTCTGGGCGGTGCCGGTTAGGGCCATGTGCGGTGCTGTCGTTGGGGAGCCGGTGCTCCTTAACTGTGCTGACTTCACAACTGTACAGCTATGGAGAGATTTATGGTAAAAAAGTTTGCATAACTTAACAATAATTTTTTTGGGGGATCTGTCCCCGATCCCACGCCCCCCATCCGTAGGGGTTCAGTGAGTCGCTTTACCTACATGTAGCGTAAGCACGCCTGAGATTCTCTATATAGTAAGGAACAGCTGTTATAGCAGTAGCCACGCACGGGAACGGACGTAGGACAGGCGTTCCCTCAGTACGCGCCCGCACGGAACGGCCTGTCCTTCCGGCTGCCGGTTGGACAGCGGGACAGTGGAGCCCGACTTCCCACACACAGACCCACACATATGTGTAGAGTGCGTGCGCCCCAGGGGCGATGCGGGTGCCGGTGCCTCGGATTTCAGTCCCTGAAAGGGATTCGCACACCTCGGCCAGCCGGGGGCAAGAAACCCGGTAACTTCTGCGAAACCGGGTTTCTGGAAAGCCGGCTCGCCGCAGCCTATACCACACTCTGCGCGTTTGCGCAAGCCTTATCTGAGAGAAAATTGGTATAACTTTTTCGGTGACAGGTATTGACAAGCGCCGGCAAGCCGTATAACTTAAACACTATTGAGTTATGAAGAGTTCGACCTATGGTTAATTCTCCGCCGAAGCCCGCTCTGGAGATGGGGGAAGTCAAGACGAAGGCCATCAAGGAAAACATCCTCACGCCCCGGTTTTACACAACGGACTTTGAAACGACGGCCAAGCTGGACTTGTCGGCCCAGGAGACTGAGTTCCAGACAATGCTGGCCGAGATGCGGGCCGATTACAACCGGCACCACTTCGTGCGGGATGAGGCGTTCGAGGGTTCCTGGGATCAGGTTACCGGAGAAGCCCGGCAGGCATTTATCGATTACTTGGAGCGCTCCTGCGTGTCCGAGTTTTCGGGCTTTCTGCTGTTTAAAGAACTGTCTCGCAAGCTGAAGGATCGCAGCCCCCTCCTCGCGGAGATGTTTAGCCTAATGGCGCGGGATGAAGCCCGCCATGCCGGTTTCCTCAATAAAGCGATGAGCGATTTTGGCTGTACGATGGATCTGGGCTACCTGACTAAGAATCGGGTCTATACTTTTTTCCCGATCGAGTGGGTGATTTACACGGTCTATCTGTCGGAGAAAATTGGCTACTGGCGCTATATCATAATTTATCGCCATCTAGAAAAACATCCCGAAAATCAATTTTATCCACTGTTCCGCTATTTTGAAAGCTGGTGCCAGGACGAAAACCGGCACGGGGATGTTTTTAAGGTACTGCTGCGCTCGCAAACCAAACTCTGGAAAACCTGGCAATCCAAGTTGTGGAGCCGGTTTTTCCTGCTGACTGTCTTCGCCACCCACACGCTAACCGTTCACGAACGGACGGGCTTTTATCGCGTGCTGGGAATAGACCCCACCGATTTTGATGCGGAAGTGATTCGCAAAACTAACGAAACTGCAGCCCGCGCTTTCCCGTCTGTTCTGGACACGGAACATCCGGAGTTTTTCGAGCGCTTGCATCGCTGTTCCGAGATCAATTTGCAAATGTCTGAAATCGACCGCAGCTCTCAGCCCAAGTGGGTGAAGGCGTTGCGCAAGTTCCCGATGCAGCTGTCCATTGTCGGTCATCTCCTGCGGATTTATATGCTCAAAGGGATTGATGCCGAAGCGCTGCGGGGAACAGTGCGGTAGATCGGTAGAATAGTTGAGGCGCTCGCTCTGTGTGGTTAGTTACGGTGGGGCGAACGCTTCATTTATCCCTAAAAACTCATTTACAAAGAAAAAGTTAAGCTCAGAGAAACCGGGTTTCTTCAAGAAACCCGGTTTCTAGCCTTGCAGGCTTAACAATTACTTTATAAACACGCTATTAAACCCACCAAGGGGTTTCCCCGGTGCGGGGGTCAATCTCTGTCCAGGGAGAAATCAAAATCGCATTATCTTTAACAGCAACGCGAACTAACTTGAGAGGGAGAGGTGCCGGTCCGCGCAATACAGAACCGTCTGCGCTGTAGCGAGAACCGTGACAGGGACATTGAAATTGTTGGTCAGTTTCATTCCAAGGAAACGTGCAGCCTAAATGGGTGCAGTTATCTACAATTCCCGCACTGTCTAGAGTGCCGTCCTGTTTCACGGTTAAGTAAGTCGGCTCACCGGCTAGCCCCGCCACGAGAGCGCGAGTGCCGGCAGGTTCGGCTAAAATTTGGCCGGCGGGAATGGGTTTGCCTAAGATATCTTTGGCGATGACTGCTCCCCCTTCGCTACTTTCTGTAGGGGGGATAAAATATTTGGCGACTGGATAAAGTGCGGCACCGGCAGTGGAAGCAACGACCGTCCCAGTCAGAAAATTGAGTAACTGCCGGCGGGACATGGAAGGGTTTTCGAGGGGAAGGCTGTTGTCCATTTTTGTTAACCTGAATCTTGAAGGGTTGCTGTTACTTGAGTGAAAATTAGTGAAAATTACGCTGGTTGAAAATTACGCTGGCGGACGGTTTTGAGGGTTGCGCGTGCTGAGCCCCAGCAAGCGATAGATGCCGCAAAAACCCATCAAAGCGCTTACACCCAATAAAACTGAGGCAATATCTAATCCAATTCCCAAGGGAGTGCCTTGGTAGACGCTCACCCCCCCGTAAAGGAGAGCTGCGGCTAAGAGGAAACGCGCAATCCGATCTAAGTTGCCGACATTGCTAAACATGATGATTATTCCTGTTTGAAATTAACCGCTCACAGTCCCAATTTAGCCAAAACAGGTTTGGGCGAGACGATGTGCTTGTTCATCCCCAGTTTCCCCGGTTTCATTCCTAACGCCAGTCCGATGATTTCCGTGATATACAGAACCGGCAGATTGTAAGAAACGCTGTATTTCTTCTCGATATCTGACTGGCGCAGCTCTAGGTTAGTGTCGCACAGCGGACACGCCAAAACAATGCAATCTGCTCCCAGGGACTTGGCCTCATCCAAGAGTTTCTTCGTCAGGTCAAAGGCCACATCTGGCTTGGATACCAGAATTGGCCCGCCGCAGCATTTGGTTTTTGACCGGAAATCAACCACCTCCGCCCCACAAATCTCAGCCAATCTATCCATCGACGTGGGAAACACCGGCGAGTCCCATCCCGTGATATCTGCCGGTCGAGTCAGCAGACAGCCATAATAACACGCCACTTTCAGACCGGTTAATGGCTTTTTGACTCGCGAGGCAATATCCACATCGTTCACCAGCACATCCACAACATTTCTGACTCGGATGTTGTAGTCAGAAACAGATATGCCCATTTCCGAAAGAATCGCCGTAATTCTCTCCTTTTCTGTTTGGTTTTCTAATGCCTTTACGGCCCGCGCTGACTTGTTGTAGCACCCGGAACAAGATGCCAAAAGGTCGAGATTTTGCTTTTGCGCCAGGGCGACATTTCTGGCAGCCAAAGCCATGCCAACATCGTGAGAAACCCCAGCTGCTACGGAACCGCCACAACAGGACCAGTCCTTCAGTTCCTCTAGCTCGATTCCCAGTTCGCGCATCACCACTTGGGTGGAGATATCAAACTCCTTGGCAGTCGTGTGCAGGCTGCATCCAGGATAGTAAGAATATTTCATGGTTGTTTCGCTTTTTCTAAGGCTTCACTAAAGGTTTTCGGGTCTTTAACCTTGGCAGGAAAGGGCGACATCTTGCCGCGCAGAGCCAATTTAACTCCCAATTCTGCTTGCTCGATCATGGCTGATATGCCGCCATACTTCTGCATCAGTTCGGGTTCAAATAGGATGCCTCGTTTCTGAACCCGCTCCACAAATATCTGATTGAACCGGGTAGAGTCGTTCTCGATTCCCTCTCGAATCGCAATCGCCTTCACCGCCTCAATCACATCCGAAGGACGCACCCCGCGCGGGCATCTAGACGTGCAGATGTAGCAGGAGCTACACATCCACAGGGTGTTACTTTTGAGGACTTTTTCCCATTCCCCTCTTTGCACCATTAAAACCAGGGTTCTGGGGGACATATCCATCAGGTCAATATTGGTGCAGCCACCGCTACAGGTGCCGCACTGCATGCAGGCGGCGATTGCTGCACCCTCACCCCCTTCAGCTAGGACTTTCTTGAGAAAGTCGGAGTTCATTTTGTCGCCATCAAGCTGGCGATCTACTTTCAGCCCGAAAAAACATTTTTTAGGTTTTACTGCCATTGCTATAGACCTCACTTAAGCGATGCTGCCACTGCAGCGACTGCTGGCTGCCCATTTGGAAAACCGGCTGCCGTACTTGCGAGAAAACCGGCAATTTCCGCCGCCGCCGACCGCCCATCTGTAATTGATT
This sequence comes from Oscillatoria sp. Prado101, assembly GCA_025454445.1. Taxonomy (GTDB): domain Bacteria; phylum Cyanobacteriota; class Cyanobacteriia; order Cyanobacteriales; family Oscillatoriaceae; genus Oscillatoria. The sequence continues at coordinate 5,133 of JALOOK010000268.1, forward strand.
CCACAATTGCTTTTGGCCCTGTCGCCGTCCCCGCCAGAAAAATACCTTTTTTGGGGGAAGCATTATTAGAATATTGCTGGTTAGCGGTGGTGTAGAAGCGGTCGCAGCCAACGGTTAACCCGGCAACCTCTGATAGCTCCGAATTCCCCTCCATCCCCACCATTAAAACCAACAGGTCAACAGTCAGCCGCATGGGTTTTGCCGTTAAGGTATCTTCTAGGCGCAGCAATAAACTGCCATCAGTTTTCTCACCCGCCTCAGAAAGCCGGCCCCGGATAAACTGCACGCCATATTTTTCCTGAGAGGTTCGGTACAGTTCCTCATAGCCGCGACCGAACACCCGGATATCCATGTAGAGGCAGTAAATTTCACAGTCGGGAATCAGCTCTTTAATTTCAATCGCCACCTTAATAGCATTCGTGCAGCAGACTCGCGAACAGTAATTATTGTTCACCTTCTCATCGCGAGAGCCGACACAGTGAACCATCGCCACTTTTTTCGGCAGTTTACCGGCTCGGGTTTTCACACTTTGCGCCTTCAGCATCGCATCCAGCTCTACCGAGGTGATGGAATTATCGTAAATCCCGTATCCATACTCCTCTTTAAAAGCCGCATCAAAATGCTTAAATCCAGTCGCCACCATAATCGCAGCCGCATCAATTTTTTCCCCCGTCGATGTGGTGACTATAAAATTAGGTGCGGCTCCTTCAATTCGAGTCACCGTAGCATTACTTAAAATTCGGGTCTTACCCAAACCCGCCTTGAGATTGGCGAGAATCTCAGAAGCATCGGTAAAGTCAGGGAAAACTTTATACCATTTGTTTAAATGCCCCCCCACTTCTGCTTGTTTCTCAATCAAAACCACATCGAATCCAAAATCTTGCAGTTTTCCCGCCGCCGCCATGCCAGCAGGACCGCCACCAATTACCACTACTTTTTTGTTCATTTTTTTTACCTTTAAGGTTTATTTGCTGCTTCCGGTAGTGTGGGCACCGCCCACAGGTGGGGGCAATTCATCAATTGCCCCTCCTGACCTAAAAAGGTCTTCTGCGTTCTTCCGCCGTCTTGGATTTGTCATAGGGGATGCCGATTTTATCCAGCAAAGGCTCGATGGGAACCGCTTTGGCATTCAACCCGCAATCCTTAAAGGGGTCATAGCCCAACAGCAGTCCAGTCAGTTGCGCGTAGTCAAGGATGCTGACGTTGAACTCTTCTTCCAGCACCTCTTTAATCGTTCCTTGCTCGGCATCCAGAAACACCGTACATCCCGGACAGTTGGTGAGCATCAGATTGCAGTCTGGGTGCGCTTCTTTCAGACTCTTTAATTTCTTGTACACGCTACTCGCCGTGTAGTCGCGGTTTTCCGGGAAAGCGCACTGGCGGAAACCCATCCCGCAGCAGTGCCGGCGTTCAGGATAATCAACAATTTCCGCACCGAAAGCTTCCAGCAGCCCCACTAACACTTGCGGGAACTCCGCCCCACCCATTGCTTCACCAGGAAAGATTTTTCCGTAGTGGCATCCTATGTGATCTACCGCCTTGATTCCCTTGAGGCTGTACTTGGCTTTTGCCGCCAGTTTATGCCGGT
>JALOOK010000269.1 GCA_025454445.1 Oscillatoria sp. Prado101
GTGCACAATGTCTTTCCACCGGCTCAGGTATTCCTGCTCTTGGCGCTTAAACTCCAGCCCCTGTGGGGTTGCCGGTCGCCCTTGCGCCCACCAGCGCAGCCAGTCCACGCCAAAGGCGCTCACGAAAAAGTCGAACAAGCCGGTGAAGGACACCCCGACAATCGGGTCTAGTTCGCGGCTGTACTGGTAGCGGGGCTCAACAAATTTGTGGTTCAGCAGCACGGCTACAGACAGTGCGCCGGCGGTGAAAGCCTCCTCCTGTTCTTTGTAATTGTGTGGGTCAATTTGATTGAGGTGGATCTCCGAAAGATTGCAGTGGAAGTTTGAGCCTATAATTTCCATTTAAACTGCCATTTCTGACAGGATTGGACTATATCTTCACCTGTTCTAGGTGGAGGGCGCTATCTGACCGTTATTGGTTTCCCGCAGGTCTAGTCTCTGAACGTTCTCCAGCCCTTAAGCTTACTGCTTTACATCTGGAGCTTCGCTGCTGATTGCCACGCACACCGGATGTGTTTAGGTTTCCAGCAATTCACCCTCTGACTGTCTAACCTGTCCCCAGGTTAGGCGGCAAAATCTAAGCTACCGCAAGGATTTAATCCCACACGAGCGAGTCGGTGTTCTAACTGATCGGCAGGGATATTGGGATAGCGTTCCTGTAACCACTCTCTAGCTTCTCCTCGATCGTAAGCGTTCAGAAAGTCTTTTTTTAGCTCTGATATCGGGAGCAAATCGCAGTTAGCCCGGGCCACGGCTTCGCCGGCCCACTGGATGGCACCCTCGCCACTGTAATACTGCTTTCGCACCGCCTCGACGCACTCTTGCACCGAGGGTTTTTGGTGAAATATCCTCGTGTGGTTGGCCATGCGAAGCGCGTCGCGCTCTGGGTCAATCCGCCAGTTGCCATTTTGATCCTGCTGCCAGAGATTATTCTTGGCATTTGCCCCCAGTGTGTCCTCAGCGTGGAACTGGCGCATGCCTGCAGACCGGCGAATATTGCCGGCCACGATACAGACAGCCGCTTCATCAATCAACAGACAGCATTCAACGGAATTCAACTGTCGGCCAACTGCTTTATTAACTATGGCCGCACAGCGCTCGTACAGTTCTGGCAATTTCACAGGATTGGCCACACCGCCAAAGCCTTTCAGAGGCTCACCGGCAGCCCGAACATCGCTGAGGTCAACGAAAACCTGAACCTCTCCAGAAAACCGCTCGTCTGTGGACAGTTCCAGCAGGGCTTGATAGCACCCCACCCAGCCTTGACGGCTGTCGCCCACATACATGCGCACCCGCTCCTGCGGAGCCGCTACGCTAACGCCGCCTTCTATCCTGACTTCTGTCAGCTCTCGGCGCAAGTGGGCGGGGGTTGAGCCAATCTCACCGCCGACGGTTACGTTGAGGCGATTGCGAATCGCTGGGAGTTGGCTAATGTAGCGGGGTTCTAGCACTGCGCCGGTGCCGCAGCCCATCATGGCCAGATCCATCAGCAGCCCAAAGGCTCGCCAGTCGGTAATGTTTGTCGAAGAGCAGTTGTACGCGCCTGAGAAGTTCTCTTGTTGCTCGATCCACTCGTTGCCCCCCACCCACAGCCACCGCCCAGAGGAAAGGGCTTTCAGCTGGCGCTGCATCCGGTACAGCAGGTCAGCTTGTTCGGGGGTGAGTTGGCCGAGTTTGGCCAGCCCCCGCACGGTGCGCTGGCACACCTGCTCCCACGTCTCGCGCAAGGAACTGCTCCTGACGGAGCCGCAAGCTAACGTGCGCCGGCTGTATGTCCTGAAGAATACCGGATTGGCTGCCGGTGCTGTTTCTGGAAAGTCCCCAGTCTGGCGTATTCGGTCAAGTCCTTTAACCATCGGTGATGTCTCGCTGTTTTTCAACCGCTACCCACTGTAAGCGATTTTAGATATAGCGGTCAAACCTTGCCAAACGAGAGACTTTGCACTATACATAGGGATGGGCTGCCTATGGCCGCCGCCGCGCCGCACGCCGCTTGGGCAACCGCCTGGGGATTGCTCCAGTTTCACCGGCAGCGCTTTTTAACTGATGATTAGCAATGAAAACCTCACCATTAATCGCCGCACTTGGCAGCTCGATCGCCTTATTTATCAGTGCCGCAATCAGCTGTGCCGCACTGGCACAGAAAACCGGCACTCAACTCACACCGGCGCAAGTGCAGCTGCTACAGTCTCTGGGCATTAAAATAGCTGTCCCCACCTACCTCCCACCGGGATTTGAGATTAAGATAGTGCGGGCGGAAATCCTTCCGGGGAGTGCCGGCGGCACGCCGCGATATATTATGTTCTACAGGGACTCTAATAATTCCTGCTTTGCGATTGAAGCCACCGGCGGTGGGGGGAGAAACCCGGAACTGGAATCGAGCTTACCTGTGAACTCTCGGTTTTTTGGCAGCAGTTACAAGCTGAATTACGGGAAGTCAGCAAAAGCGGCTAATTCCCGCAGTTACATGTTTTCTGACTGGATGGAAAAGGATGGCAACTTTTATCGCTTCGCCGGCACCTCTGAGGAAGTTCCCACCGCCAGTTCTAAATCTGCTTGCAAGAACATCAGCCCGGAAGAGGCTGTCCGGGTCACGGAGTCACTAGAATATTTTAATCCTTAATGATATAATAGTTGGGGTGTTAATGATTGGGTGGCCTTACTGCTGACGCCGTAAAACACCCGACAAGCTATCTTAACCTGGTTCAAATTTGCATGTCTCTCGCTCTTTGGCGAACGCCCCTAGCCCGCGCCCTTTATCGCAATCGCAGCCTACTGTACGCCCGCTACTTGCAACTGGCGACTGTTGGGAATGACGGCAAACCGGCTAACCGCACGGTGGTTTTTCGCGGCTTTCTCGGCGATACTAACCAGCTGAAATTTGTCACAGACGCCCGCAGCGAGAAAGCCGGTCAAATAGAGAGCAATCCCTGGGGAGAGGCGTGCTGGTATTTCCCGAAAACGCGGGAGCAATTCCGCATTTCGGGGATGCTGAGGCTGGTGCGAGACACTGAACTGGACTCTGAACTGCAAAAAGCCCGCCAGATTGCTTGGCTGGAACTCTCTGAGGGCGCACGAGGGCAATTTGCTAGGCCACATCCGGGTAAACCGAGAGCGGATGCTGGGGCTTTTGCGGTGATCCCACCGGCAGACACAGAGCCTTTACCGCATTTTTGCCTGCTGCTGCTTTTGCCGGCAATTGTGGATCATCTGGAGTTGCGAGGGGAACCGCAAAACCGCTGGATATACCGGCTGGACATGGAGGGGGGTTGGGAAGTCGGAGCGGTGAATCCTTGAGGGTAATCTGGATAATGTTTTAAGAGACTGGATTGCGTCCGGTTGATTAATTTAAATAATGAACCGCGCCCGACGCGCCCGTGCGCCAAGTAGGAAGAAGAAAGAGTCAGCGGGATAGGAAAATTAATTGCGGGCAATTGAGCGTGGGGGCGGTGCCTCTGAAAAATCGTTCCCAGGCAGTAGGGGCGGGTAAGAGTGCCCGCCCCGGGACGAGGGTATGTGTGCGACCGGCTAGATGCCAGCGCCATCCAAGAATTCCTGAATTTGCTTGTCGCGGATGCGGCACTTGGGGGCGATGTCTGCGGGGGAAATGGCAGCTGCTGTCTCCAAGGAAGTGGGTGCGGTGGGGGAGGGGCGGTCGAATGGGACAAAAGCGGGGACAAGAGCGGGCTGGCGTTTTAGGGTTTGGACTTGTTCTTCGAGGGCTTCAATGCGGTCGAGCAAGGCGCGGATGGCGGTGGCTTCGGAATCGGGCAGCTGGCCGTGTTCGAGGGGGTTGACGCGGACGCCGGAGCGATGTATAATGCGACCGGGGATGCCGACTACGGTGCAGTCGGAAGGGACATCGCGCAGGACTACGGAACCGGCACCGATGCGGACGTTGTTGCCGATTTGGATATTGCCGAGAACTTTGGCACCGGCACCGACGACGACGTTTTCACCGAGGGTGGGGTGGCGCTTGCCACTTTGCTTGCCGGTGCCGCCGAGGGTGACTCCCTGGTAGATGAGGGCGTAGTCTCCGACAATGGCTGTTTCGCCGATGACAACGCCCATGCCGTGGTCAATAAACACGCCTTGGCCAATGGCCGCGCCGGGGTGAATTTCGATGCCGGTCAGGAAGCGAGAAAAGTAGGAGATCAGGCGGGGGATGAAGGGAATTCCCACAAGGTGCAGCCAGTGGGCGAGCCGGTGGAACAGCAACGCTTGCAGGCCAGGGTAGCAAAACAAAACCTCAAGCCAGTTGCGAGCGGCTGGATCGCGATCGAAAATGATGCGGAAGTCGGCAACAAGAGTATTGAACACGGGAGGATAAGCAGTTTTGGCAAAACAGACCACTGATTATTGTACCGCTGTTGCTGCCGGTGCCTGTGTGCCACTTTGCCGTTTTGTGGCGGGTCAGGGAAAGCTGCCGGGAGTTGGAATTGGTCACGAGGGCGACTCTGACAGTGGGTTAAGCTGGGTTAGGGCTGCACTGCGGAGAGCTGGTAATCCACGCTCGGGCCCGGTTCAATGGAGCCAACCCAAACGCTGTACTCGCCGGCTTTCCAGTCAGTATCTTCAATGCTGGCATCTTTTTTCTTGCCGGTATCGTCGCCGCAGCGAACTACTCCGTCGGGCCCTCTGATGGCCAGGGTTGTGTCTTTCCCTTTGCTGTCAACTTGGACTCTCAGGCGAGGGAAGTCTTTCTCCAAGATCAGAACCAGATCGGGGGCGCTGTCAGCAAAGCCCAAGCAGGGGTTGCCGTGGCGATCTCTGGAAGCCACAATGGCAGGCAGGGATGTGGAGCCACTGGTGTAGCCGGTGACAGCCGCTGCTGAGGGTGGAAAGCCCGGAGCGAGGCTGATTTTACCAAAAATTGGCTTTTCTGCAAGCGCCGGCAGGTTGCTCAGTGCTGTGACTGCAGCCAGGAAACAGCTGTATTTGAACCGCCGCAGGGTGCTTCTAAACATCCCCCACTACCTCCTAAAAATCTCAGACGTGTACTTTCTGTCTCCTCTCAGGGGAGAATTCAGAGCGTGCTAATTTAGTGTTAGCAAGGTATGGGGAGTTCAATGGGGGGGGAGTGACAATTTTCTTTTTGCCACACACACTTGATACAGTTTTATCCGCTGCGTTTGGGTTTGGATCGTGAAAGAGTCTCTAGCCATCTTGACGGTTATGATTTTTGGCGGCTGGCTGCTGATCAAAGCTTTCGTCTTCCTGCCGCTGGACGCGCTCAATTTGTTGGGGCTGCCAACATGGCTGAGTCTGACCGTTTTCTTGGTGGTGTTTTTCTGGTTTTTTGGGGAGTGAGATAAAATCCGGATGGTTAGTATTTATGGGTGAGAAAAAAGGGGAGGATATTGCAGAGCGCCGAATGGCGTTTGGCCACCGCTCGGAGGAGGCGCCCTCCGCGCAAGGGAGGCGGGGGAGAAATTGTTCGGCTTGTTGCTTGTTGCTTGTTGCTTGTTGCTTATTTGTCGGTTACAAGTGGGGGTATTCTTTGAGAATCAGCAAGCAATTGCCCTGGCCCTCAGTGTGCGTGTAATTCAGACAATCTGCGATTTCCCGCAACAGTTTCAGACCGCGCCCTCCCTCCTGATCTGCATCCACTTGCGGCGGCAGATTTTTCAGGCGCTGGTCTAAATCAAAGGGCTGTCCGCGATCCCAAATGCGTAGTTCTAATCGCTGAGGGAAAATTGTGACCTCGATCTCGACCGGCACTTCAGGGGGCTGACCTTTGTGGGCGTGCCGGACAGCGTTGGTAAATCCCTCCGCCAGGGCTAACTGGCACTGCATCCAAATGTATTTGGGAACAGGAGGTTGGTTAAATTGGTCGAACCATGCTAAAACTTGGGAGAGAGCGCTGATGTCTGTCTTGACTTGAATGTCCGCTTTTTGGAGGAAGGGCAAGTTGCCGCAATTATTTAATTTCATGGCCTCGATATCGAAGTAGGAAAGGCAGAGTATGTCATTAATAAATTCAAGCCAAACAGATGCATGCTGCAGGCCAGGGCGTCTGGCTTCTATTAAACTGTAAATGGCTCTGCGAAAAGTCGGTGGGGGCGCTGGGGGGAGCGGGTTGAGTTTCCAGTTGGGCTGGCTGGCGGGCCTGTGGCCTGGGCTGCTGGAAGGAGCGCCCTCGTGCTAATCTGTAAATGGGCCGCCGGGGAGGGATATATGTAACAAAAATCGTAATCAAAGGGTGAGTAATTTGTTGAGAGGAGATATGGGAGGCTGCTGAGGGCAATTGTTGCTGGTGAGAGGAAATCGTCCCAGTGGACTCAGCCGCGAGCCGGAGGGCGAGAGGGGCAGGAGTGACTGGGGTGAAGCGCCACGGTGTGTTAGAAAATTTAACATTTTTACAAGGGCGAGATATGTTATGTAGGAGGTTAGATGACGGGTTGGCAAATGCGTTTTTAAGCGCCCCACTTTCTGTTTACTCTATCAAGTAAATATACTTTGACTTTTTGAAATATTAGGCTATTATCGACTTTTAAGCGGCTCCCTTGCAGTTGCTTTACCATATGACTCAAATTCTAGTGATTGATGATGACCCTACGATTCGGCTGGTGCTGACTAAAGCGCTGCAAAAGCAGGGTTATAAGGTGACAGTGGCCAAAAATGGTCAAGAAGGGATTGAGCAGGCGCAGCGGTTGCGACCGGCCTTAATTATTAGTGACTGGATGATGCCCCT
>JALOOK010000006.1 GCA_025454445.1 Oscillatoria sp. Prado101
GAAACCGGGTTTCTGAATAACTCTTTTGCACAGGAGGCAAAGTTTGTTCCAGAAACCCGGTTTCTGGGTTTCTGGGGGGGGCTGAGAAACCGGGTTTCTGAATATCTCTTTTGCCTAGGAGGCAAAGTTTGTTCCAGAAACCCGGTTTCTGGGTTTCTGGGGGGGGCTGAGAAACCGGGTTTCTGAATAACTCTTTTGCATAGTCGGCAAAGTTTGTTCCAGAAACCCGGTTTCTGGCTGGGCTAACCCGCCACAAAAACACCGGCACCCGAACCCTTACCCCTCCCGCCCACCAGCCAGAAACTCCCGCAGACACAGCAAACCAACCGTTTGACCCAAATTCATAGGCAGCAGCGAAATACCTTCCAGGCGCGACTGCACCCAACCATCCCCCCAGTACCACTCGTGAAACCCGTCAATTCCCTGACTTAATATCAATCGCAGGCAGTTATCCGAAGCCACATCCACATGGTGGTGAATCACCACCAGCCCGATACTGCTAGTAAACGTCAAACCGGCATGCAGCTGTTCCGGCAAGCCGGTGGCCAACCGCTCTGGCCACATCCACTGCTGGGCCACAGCAGGGCGCAGCAGACTGTCCCGAATGGCTGACGCCGGCGCTTCAACCTCAATTCTCAGATGGGATTGCTGAAAAGTACCTAGCATAAACAAATTGCAACGGGCGCGAGTCATCCTGCTTCCAGTATGCCAGAGGTGACAGGCAGCTCCCCTGCGTGGCAGGCAAGCATTGCCATCCACCTACAATAGGGGAAGAGGGAATTGTTAAGAAACGTTAGGATTTTTCATGGCCGATCAGTTAATACGGGCAACAGCAGCAGAGGGAGGGATTAGGGCGGTGGGTGCGATCACCACTCGCCTGACGGAAGAAGCGCGGAAGCGGCACAAGCTATCCTACGTCGCCACAGCTGCCCTGGGGCGCACCATGTCAGCTGGGCTGTTGCTAGCCTCCAGCATGAAGCGGGCCGAGTCGAGAGTCAACATTCGGGTCAAAGGCAATGGGCCATTAGGCGGGATTCTCGTCGATGCCGGTTTGGATGGCACCGTGCGCGGTTACGTCGATCACCCGGAAATCGAACTGCCCCCCAAAGCCAGCGGCAAACTCGATGTTGGCGGTGCCGTGGGCAGCGAGGGCTACCTCTACGTTATCCGGGATGTTGGCTACGGCTACCCCTACTCCAGTACAGTGGAGCTGGTTTCCGGTGAGATAGGCGACGATCTCACCCATTACCTGGCGACATCAGAACAAACCCCCTCCGCCCTGGTAGTGGGGGTGTTTGTGGGGGCAGCCGGTGTCACCGCAGCTGGGGGGATACTGCTGCAAGTGATGCCCAAAGCCGCCACAGACGAAGCGCTAGTTCAAACCTTAGAATCTCGCGTAGCCGCCCTGTCAGGATTTACCCCCCTGCTGCAAGCAGGCAAAACACTGCCAGAGATGTTTGAGCGGTTGCTAGGAGACATGGGGCTGGAAATCCTCCCCGAAGTGCAGATGGTGCGGTTTCACTGCGGCTGCTCTCCGGAGCGATTTTTGGGAGCGCTGAAAATTTTGGGCGAAGCCGAGCTGCAGGACATGATAGAAAAGGATGATGGGGCTGAGGCAACCTGCCACTTCTGTAACGAAATTTACCAAGCCAGCAGTAATGACCTCAGCCAGCTGATTGGTGCACTGAGAGCTGAATCCTGACTGTCGCCAGCAGCAACAAAAAGAAAAGCTGGCATCGCATAGCAGGAGGCTGTGCCACCGGTGGAGCGTGTGGCGGCGTCGGGGCCCAGGCCCGCGGAGAAGCCGGCACTCTGTCAGAACCCCCAGACTCACAGGCATTACATCCCGCACTCCGCAGCCTTCTTCAGCCGCGCTTCCCCGCCAACCGCCGCCACCAGCTACCCGGGTTAACTGACACTCCCATCACACCTAAAATCGCTGTGATGGGTAATTTTCCAGACAGGTTGCTAAAATAGCCATACTTTCAAAGGGATCGTCCCCCCACTCTCAAAGGGTGAGCCAGAGCGATTTTACATTTGGGGGCACCTGCATTAGCACATAAATCGAAAAGTGTCTGCACAAGCTGGCAGTTTTTCCCAAAAAATCTGGCTGTTCTAAACGTGTGACCGACGGGTTGTGCGTGCGGTTGTGCGCGGGAAGGAATCAAACCCTCTCCTGGGCGCTGGCAGGAATAAGGAATAGGGAACAAGGAACTTGCAAGATAAGGACTAGGGACTTGGGGAAGACAGTCCAGGCAGGCACAAGCTCCTGCGCCCTCACAAGAGCGAATCCTCCCCCTCTCCGCAATTCCCCGCCCATACTTGTCCACCTGTTACGCTCCGTTAAATCCGTTATATAATTTGTAGCCAACCTATTGCTGCCTTTGAGTGGTGCCCAGAGTGTCAAAAATCTGGCAGGGGTTTACCACCCGCCACAACCAAAGCGGTAAAAAGGAGGTACAACCGCTTCCCTGAGATAAAATTTGGCTTTGTCTGGGAATGAAAGATAGTATATCAACGACGGAATGTTTGCGGCAGCCGAAACCGCTGCTTTACTGATGGTGTGTGGGATATGATCAGAAATCGCAAAGGTCGAGACCGGCGGCGGGCCGCTAGGTCTTTCAAGCCAATAGATGACCGCCCAATTTCCGGGTTTCCAGCCGTCAGTGGAGCGCCGGCTGCACCAGCATCGCTGCCCAACCCCGTCTCGGGATGGGGCGCAAGCGAGGAGGCCCACCCGGCAGCGCTAAAGTTAGCGGATTTGCGCCGGCGGCGCAGGGAAAACCAAGGGCAAGACCACCCTAAAGAGCCTTTCGAGCTGCCTGCGAACCTGCAAAATCTGCTGGCGAGCTGGCAGTTCTGGGTTGGCTTGTCGGCAATAATCTTTGGAGGAACTGGACTGATCTCTATGGGGCTGCTGTTGCGGCTGCCCACAGCTCCTAACTGTTCTTCAATATTTTGGCCAACAGCTTCCGCTAGCTTGCGCATGTACTGCGCTCAGCAGACGGCCAACAAGCAGACGGTGGACGACTTGCTCAGGGCGATCGAACTGATCAACGCCCTGCCGGAGGATCACCCGCTGCGCCCAGAAATCAACCGGAATATCGCCAACTGGGCTCAGCAGCTCTTGGATCTGAGTGAAAAAACTTTTCAAGATGGCCAACTCGATCAGGCCATCGCCATAGCCCGCAAAGTTCCCAAGGTCGAGAAAGCTTCCGAGATAGTGGACGAGCGCATTCAACGCTGGAAGTCAATTTGGGCGGAAGCTGAAGATATCTATAAAAAAGCTGAAGCCTCAATGCGCAAGCAAAAGTGGCCTCAGGCTTTTCGGCAAGCCACGCTGCTGCTCGATGTCGGCAATAACTACTGGGCGACGACGAAGTACGAGCAAATCAACCAGCAGATGAAGGTGGCCAAGGAAGAGGGCAGCAAGCTGAACAAGGCTTACAGTCGCGCCGAGGAAGGGGGGTTGGAGAACCTGATCGAGGCGATTAAACTGGCCAAGGCCATAAGCCCGAAGAGTTACATGTATCAGGGGGCTCAGGAGGCGATCAAAGAATTTGCCGGCAAAATGATGGCTTTGGCGCAGGACAAGCTGGAAAAGCGGGATTTGAACGGGGCGCTGGACATCGCTCGCCAAATTCCTGACGCTGCCAATTTAAAGGAACAAGTTCAAGATTTCACTGATTTGGCAAAGGCGCAAGCCCTCACCTGGCAGGACACGGTGGCGGGTATGGAAGCTGCTATTTCTGCAGCCCAAAAAATTGCCCCCAACCGGCCTATGTACAGCCAAGCCCAGAAATTCATCAATGAGTGGCAGCAAGGCATCGAAGACCTCGCCTATCTGGAAAAGGCTCGCAATCAGGCTAAAACCGGCACGGTTTCCGACTTGAAGTCGGCCATCTCCCAAGCGCAGCTGATTAAAAACACCAAACCGCGCTATCAGCAAGCTCAGGAGGAAATCAGCCGCTGGAACAATCAAATTGAAGTTCAGGAAGACCGCCCCTATTTGGACAAGGCTCAGATGCTGGCCCGCTATGGCACGGTTGAAGCCTTGAAAGCTGCTATTAATGAAGCCAGTAAAATTGGCAAGGGGCGGGCGCTCTCCGAGCAAGCTCAGCAGCGCATCGCTGACTGGAATCGTGAGATACAGACTCAGGAAGACATGCCCTATCTGGATCGCGCTGAGATCCTGGCCCGGTTTGGCACCATTGAATCCCTGCAAGCAGCTATTGGGGAAGCTAGCAAGATAGGCTCGGGGCGGGCGCTTTCCGAGCAAGCTCGCCAGAAAGTCCAGGACTGGACTCGTCAGGTGCAGCAGCAGGAAGACCAGCCCTACTTGGACGGGGCGCGGGACTTGGCTACGATTGGCAAACTGTCTGAGGCTATCGCGATGGCTGAAAGAATTCAGCCCGGACGCGCTCTCTACAGTGAGGCTCGCGAGACTATCGGCCAGTGGCGGGACGAAATCCAGGCCAAGCAATATCTGGACGATGCTTATCGCGCCGCCAGTTCGGCAACCGCAGACACTCTAGCGGCGGCTATTCGCACCGCCAATCAAGTCTCTGAAAGCAGCACCTTGCGCTCGGAGGCTACGTCGGCGATCGGTCAGTGGAGCCAGCAAATCTTGGCAATGGCCCAAGAGCGGTCTGAATATGACAAGCTCGGCGCGATTGAAATTGCCCAGAAAATCCCCTCCTACGCCCCAGCTTATGCGGCTGCACGGGCCCAGATCCAACAGTGGGAAAAACAGCAGAATCCTCCCCCGCCGGCGGCGACCGCGCCACCACCGTCTGCCCCTGCAGCCCCCTAATATCGGGTCCGGTTGGTTTAGTCAAATTTTTTGGCTGCATCTGGGGGCGCTCACCAGCCCCCAATAAAAACTAATTTAACGTATTTTATATTTTACAGCTGTTTGCAACAGATGATGAGATGCCTGTGTAACGTCCCATATTATATAAAATCCGGTGGTATCGTTATTCACAGTAGGGGCGGGTAAACCCTTGTGGGGGCGGGTTCACCCGAAATGTTTGCTGCCCCGCCGCCGCCCCCAGGGCGAGGCTGAAGCACTCAGGGGATAATTACCAGTGCCCCACTGACGCCGATGCCTGCCCCACTCCCGCCCCAATCCCCAATGCCCAATCCCCAATGCCCGAACGCCATGACTGCAGTCACACCTCAAGAAATTGCTCAATTTCGCACTGAATTAGCCGCTTATCCCGATGCCTTGAAAGCCCTTGATGTCATAGAGGACTGTGAGGGGGATTTAGAAGATGCCGCCCTCGTGCTGGCAATTGAAGTCGGACAGCAACCAGATAGCTTAAATTGGTTAGATGGCTTTGCCAAAAGATGTCGCGTTGCCATCTGCGAAGTGAAAGAGGATTTTTTGACGGGAAAATTTGCGGCAGGGGCGGCAAATTTGATGACTAAGCGCCTCTGCCCCGAAATATTGCTAGCGCCGGTTCTCATGTATGTGATGAAGGTTGGCGTGAATAATTTCTGCGAACCTCTGGAATTTAAATTGTAAAAAGGTGTTTATAAAGAAATTATTAAAGCTAGGCCATAAACGGTAACAGAAACCGGGTTTCTTAAAGAAACCCGGTTTCTAGCATAAATTTTTCCGATCCCTCACCACAAGAAACTGCCTCTCCTACCCTTCCGCCTCAATTTGCCGCACCGCAGTTAGCGCCGAGTAGGAAACACCGGCAGTTCCCTCTCCCGGATGCGTCGAATCCCCCACCAGCCACAATCCCCTGACCGGCGTGCGCGTGGCCAACCCAAAGGGGCCAAAAGTTGCCACCCGCTGGCCAATACCCCCGACAATCCCGTCCTCCCGCGCCGTATAGCGGGCGAACGTCCTGGGCGTCGCCGCTTCCTGACAGACAATCGTTTCCGGCGTCAGGTGGAAATACGAACTCAGCCGCGAGATCGCCTCCTGCGCGTACTGTTCCTTCAGCCCTTGATAATCCGCACAATTCCACCACCGGCGCGTATCCGTGAACGACGACGCCGTAATCGTGGCCATAGAAGCGGGCGCTCGCCCATCCCCCGGATGGCTCACCGAGACGAATAGGGAATTATTCTCCCCAATCTCACCCTCGTAGTCGTATAGAAACTGCAAGTGCGGCGGGCATCCGGGCGGAATCGCTTCCTGTTTTACGCCTAAATACACAACGAACGCGCCCGATGCCGGCGGCAGTTTTTCGGCACGGTAGCGGTAGCCTGCCGGTGCCTTCTCGCCCAGCAATTTCACCAAATTTTGCACCGGCACATTGGCCACCACATGGTCAGCCGGTTCCGCCCAAACCTCCCCAGTTTTCTGGTTGCGCACCACCACGCCTTCCGCGCCCGAACCCCCAACAGTGATGCCCTCAACCGTGTGGCGCATCAAAAGCTTGCCGCCGTACTTTTCCAGAGCTTCCAGCAAGCAGTCGCTGAGCACCTGCATGCTGCCGGTCAGGTGAAACAGCCCCTGCGGTTCTTGAGAAACCCCCAGCGCCGTCGCCGCATACAGCAGTGCCGTTTCTTCGGCATCCACTTGCGAGTACAGCTTCAGCTGCATATCCAGAAACGCTCTCAGGCGCAGATTGTCCGCCAACCCGCACAAGCGCAAGGCATCCCCCACAGTCATCAAAGTGTAGGGCGCAGTAATCAGCGTGTCGGGGCGAACCGCCTTAGCCAACTGCCACAAGTCCCAGAGATTGCGGGGTGGCAAAACCGGGTCACGAGATTGAAACGCCCAGCTGGCGCGGAACAGAGTGGCAAACAGCTGCCACAGCCCTTCGCTCCCTGGAAACTGCCGGTGTAGCTCAGCTTTCCACATTTCCGGGTTCCGCCAGACGCTGATCGGTTCAGTCTCTCCCGGCAAATACACCGCACAGGCGGGATCGCAGGGGGTTGCCGGTGGGGGTGCGACTTCTAATTCTGAGAAAATGCGGTGGTGAATGCCACCCGGTTCCAAACCGGCAACCTGAGTCGCGCCGACATCAAAGGTAAATCCAAAGCGCTTGAAGGTGGAAGCGCATCCCCCTGGAAGCAAAGCTTGGTCTAAGACTAACACCTTGTAGCCCCGCTTGGCCAGCAGCGCACCGGCTGTCAAGCCACCAATTCCAGCGCCAATGACCACAACCCGCTGTTGTTTACTCTTGCCCATAGCACCGCTTGGCATGGCTCGAATTTTTACATTTCGTAATATAGTTTATAATAATTTCACAGCAAAAGCGGTGGTGCGGCGACTAACTTTGTCGGCGCGTGATTACAGGCGTGGCGTGCCGGTGGGGAATACTGTAGTGTGCACCTGGTTTGCAGAACTCCTGTGACAAGCCCCCTCCCTGCTTTTGGGACAGGCCAAATGCAGCCGGGGGGCGAGTCGAAGGCCATTGGGCAGAGGTGGGACATCACCGGACAGATGTCCGGCGTCTGCAAGCCGGAGCGCACCACGGGGAAAGATGTTTGGTCACTGTAGCGAATACGAGCGCACTTCCCTTGCTAGGGGTGGAAGCAGTGTTGCTGCATAACCCTCTATTTGGACACCCTATCCATACCGACGCCTACCAGTGGTGTGGCGCGGATATTCCGGGATTAGCTAACTTCAAAAACCTTATGACTTCAACCCTACTCAAGTCTTCTGTTGTCCCTCGTCTCAACTATCCCACACTTTACCGGCTGCCTAATGGGCTGACAATTATAGCAGAACAGCTGCCTGTTGAAGCGGTTAACCTGAGCTTGTGGTTGAGAGTGGGTTCTGCAGTTGAGTCAGACGCAATCAACGGCATGGCTCACTTTCTGGAACATATGGTTTTTAAGGGCACCAAGAAACTGGAAAGCGGTGAATTTGAGCGCCGGATTGAGGAGCGGGGCGCACTGACTAACGCCGCTACAAGCCAAGATTACACCCAGTTTTACATTACAGCTGCTCCCCAGCATTTTGCCGAACTGGCACCGCTGCAAATCGATGTGGTGCTCAATCCGACTATTCCCGATCGTGCCTTCGAGCGAGAGCGATTGGTGGTGCTTGAAGAAATTCGCCGCGCTCAAGACAATCCCCGCCGGCGCACTTATGCCTTTGCGATGGAGACGGCGTTTGACGAGCTACCCTACCGGCGACCCGTACTCGGGCCAGCTGCAGTTATCGAACAGCTGACGCCCCAGCAGATGCGGGATTTCCACGCCACTTACTATCAACCTGACTCGATAACTGCAGTGGCGGCGGGAAATCTGCCGGTGCAGAAATTAATTGAGATTGTCGCGGAGGGATTTGCCGAAGCCACCGGCACTAAACAGTCAGCTTGGGGAATGGCAAGCGAGTCAGAATTCATTGCCCCACAGTCGGAAATCCTCGCTCTAACTCCTGAACCGCCTTTCAGCGAAATTGTGCGCCGGGAGGAAGTGGATGAAAGCTTGCAGCAGGCGCGTCTGGTGATGCTTTGGCGGGTGCCCGGGATGAGCCAACTGCACCAAACCTACGCCCTAGATATTTTGGCCTCGATTCTGGGACACGGGCGAACCTCGCGGCTGGTTCAGGATCTGCGAGAAGATCGGAGATTGGTTACGCACATTTCTGCTAGCAATATGACTTATCGGCAGCAGGGGACGTTCTATATTTCCGCGCAGCTGCCGGTGGAAAATTTGCCGGCGGTGGAAGCGGCGATCGCGCAACACATCCGCACCCTGCAAGCGGAACCCGTGACTGAGGCAGAAATTGCCCGCGTCCGCACTCAAGTGGCGAACCGGTTTGTGTTTGGCAACGAGACGCCTTCTGAGCGGGCCGGTTTATATGGATACTACCAGTCAATGGCAGGAGACTTGGCACCGGCGCTCAACTATCCCGCCCGCATTCAAGCTCAAGGGCGCACCGATCTCCAGCTGGCGGCGCAACGGTATCTCTCGCCAGAAGCCTATGGCGCTGTGGTGCTGCGACCGGCTTTTTAAGATGCTGCCCGATCGCCCGCTGCTTGCTGCGCTGCACTAAGGCACCGGCCAAATCCTGATGGTGCCGTCATTGCCGGCACTGGCGAGGGTCTGGCCATCGGGACTGAAGGCGACCGCAAATACGCTTTTTTTGTGCCCTGAGAGGGTGCGCCGCAATCTGCCGCTGTTGAGATCCCACAGCTTGACGGTGGTGTCGTCGCTGCCACTGGCCAAAAACTGGCCTTTGGGGCTGATAGCGATCGAATGAACTGGGAAACTATGACCGCTGAGGGTGTTCAGCAGTCTGCCGGTGCTGGCATCCCAGAGTTTGACGCTTCTGTCAAAACTGCCAGTGGCAACGGTCTGGCCATCGGGAGTGAAGGCAACGGAACTCACCCAGTCTGTATGCCCGCTGAGGGTGTTTTTGAGCTTGCCACTGGCCACATCCCACAGCTTGACGGTTTTGTCAATACTGCCACTGACCAGGGTTTTGCCATCTGGACTGAAGGCGATGGCGTTGACGCCATCTGCATGTCCGGACAAAGTGCGGATGTAGGTGCCTTTGCTGAGATTCCAGAGGATGACGGTATTGTCCCAGCTGCCGGTGGCTAGGGTCTGGCCATCGGGACTAATGGCCACGGACTCAACCGAATCGGTATGGACGTAGAGGGTGTAGCGCAGGAAGCCGGTCTTGAGATTCCACACGTTGACGGTTTTGTCTTTGCTGGCGCTGGCGATCGTTTCCCCATCCGGACTCACCGCCAGGGAAGTAATATCCCCTAAATGAACCGCGAAGGTGTAGCGCAAGTTGCCGGCGCTGGTATTCCACAGCTTCACCGTGTCCTCAATACTGCCGCTGGCCAGAACTCTGCCATCGGGGCTGAAGGCGAGGGCAAAAATTGCGTAGGCGCTGTCTCCAAAGTTTCGCAGCGGTTGAATGTTTTGGGCCAGCTTTTGGGTGGCATCCCGCAGCGCTGGCGGTGCGGCTGCTGATTTGACCAGGGGTGCGGTGACGGTGAGTGCTGTCGCGATCGCTAAGGCGGGGGCTGTTTTCCAGGACGAAAGCTTTAGGGTCATGGGTTGGTTATAAAGGTTCTCGTTCGGATAAAATATAACGAGCGTGTCTTGACATGGTACGATATATTTAATACCTGTTAGGGATTAAGTTGTGAGGGCGGTTGCTCTGCTTTATTAATCCCTGTCAGGGATGGAAACTACCCCGCCGCAAAAGCCCGCAGGATTGCCGCCCGCCGACGCACCCTGAGCCTAAGCCAAATGAATGAATTCAAAATCCAAAATTAAAAAGTCACAATTTACTTTTGACCGGCAGCCAGCTGCCAAATCTTAATCGTGCGGTCGCCACTGGCACTGGCCAGGGTCTTGCCATCGGGGCTGATAGCAACAGCATAAACCGGCTGGGAGTGCCCGGAAAGGGTGGCGATTAATTTGCCGGTTTGCAATTCCCAAATCTTGACAGTATTGCGATTAGTGCCACCGGCAATCATCTTGCCATCCGGACTGATAGCGACAGAATAAACCCAGTCCCCGCCTGAATCAATGGTGCTTTTCAGTGCGCCGGTGCCGGGATTCCAAAGCTGGATTGTGTCTTTGTTCGATAAACTGCTGCTGGCGAGGGTTTGGCCATCGGGGCTAAAGGCGACAGACCTCACCCAGTCTGAATGTCCGCTGAGCGTCTTATTCAGGAGGCTCGCTTGCAGATTCCAGACTTTGACATCTCCGTTGCGACTCCCGCTAGCTAGAGTCGTGCCATCCGGGCTAAAAGCGACAGCCACAACCAAATCTGAATGCCCGGAGAGCGTGCGGATAGCGCTGCCGGTGGCTAAATCCCATATCTTGACAGTTTTGTCCCAGCTGCCACTGGCAAGAGTTTTGCCATCGGGGCTAAAGGCTACGGCGATCGTATTGCTGGTATGCCCAGACAGGCTGCCGGTGACTTTGCCGGTCGCCAAATCCCATATCTTGACGGTTCGGTCGTCACTGCCACTGGCGAGGGTTTTACCATCCGGGCTAATAGCGATACCGTAAATCCACTTGTCCGATTGCAGAGTGCTTTTCAACTCGCCGGTTTTCAGATCCCAGACTTTGATAGTTTTATCATCGCTGCCACTGATCAGGGTTTTGCCATCTGGGCTAATAACCAGAGACTTAACGTTATCCGAATGCCCGGAAAGGGTGCGCAGTAACTGGGGAGTTTTCTGGGACTGGGCGATTAAATCGCCGGTTCTGGGCAGGGGGGAAGCTGAGGTGGGTGAGTGGATGGCGGGAAGCGTCGCCGCTGCTGCGATCAATAACGCTGATAGAGCTTTCCGAGGGAGTTGCTTGGGGGTCATATCGATTTCAGATTTGAGATTTGAGATTTTAAATTTACTAAAAACCTGAGTAAATTCTAATTTACCACAAAATCTCCCCACAATCAAGTAGGGGCAGTGTCCGTCTTTATTAACACTCTTTTGCAAACCCTCTCAAATTGTGGCTGTTTTGGCAAAATTTCCGTTTTTGTTTTTTTGTATTGTTTCTTTTAACCGCAGATGAACGCAGATGAACGCAGATGGCATTGGCACTCCCAAATAGCGGCTGACCGCTGCTAACGGCACAAAGATATTGAGGGTTTTAGCTGAAAGCGGTTTACTGTTAGAGCAGATTGTAAATGAGTGAGGTAGAGATATTAGATACCCCCAACCACCCGTAAAAAGAGGGGGTTTGAGAATGTCCCCCCCTTTTGAAGGGGGGGGAGGGGGGGATCTCACCTGAGTCACTGAGATCGTAGCAACTTGAGTTATATAGCGGTTATGAATTAAATCAGGTACAGATGGGTAAAAAAAGAGACGCCCGCTCAAAACCAGTCCACCAGACGCGACATGAGCGCGTTTGTACAATTCTCTTGTGGAACGCGCCCCCAAGCGTCTCCCCCCCTCCGAGGTCGCGCGAAAGCATAAAATGTACCGCACTGATATGAGAAACGCTATAATTAGCCCGTTTGTGACTGGGCGAATTGAATTCGCGGCCAAAAGCGGACTCAAACCCACCCGCAACCCTCTACCCAGATTCCGGGAAGTGGGGGGTTGGTGAAGCTGCGACAGTCGCCCCGTATCCCGTATCCCTATCTTGCCCTATGCCTGCATTTTTGTTGGAAGTCGGAACAGAAGAATTGCCAGCTGATTTTATCGGTAACGCCATTGAGCAGTGGCGCTCGCGCGTTCCCCAAACGCTCACAGAAAATGCCTTGACTTTTGAGGCGATTTATGTATTCGGCACTCCCCGACGGCTGGCAGTGCTGGTCAAAGGACTTCCGCACCGGCAGCCCGACCGGGAAGAAGAAATTAAAGGCCCACCGGCTGCAGCGGCGTTCAAAGATGGCCAGCCGACCAAGGCTGCAGAAGGCTTTGCCAAAAAGCAGGGTGTGGGGCTGGACGCCCTGGAAGTTAGACCCACCGATAAAGGGGATTTTGTCTTTGTCCGCCGCATTTTCGCCGGTCGCCCCACTGCTGATATTCTGGCAGAACTGGCTCCCGGGTGGATTTCGGGGCTGGAAGGCAAGCGCCTGATGCGCTGGGCGGATGGGGATTTCCGGTTTCCCCGCCCGATTCGGACTCTGGTGGCGCTGCTGGATAAGGAAGTGCTGCCGGTGGAACTGGTGAACAGTTCAGAAACCCTGAAAAGCGACCGCATCTGTTGCGCTCACCGAGTCTTGCACCCAGCGCCGGTGGAAATTCCCCAAGCGGATGATTATGTTGAGTGCTTGCGTGCTGCTTTTGTGGAGGTTGACCCAGAACAGCGCCAAACTAAAATCCTGGATCAAGTCCAAGCAGCAGCCAAAAAAGTAGGCGGACATGCCGATATTTCCCCCGATTTGCTAGAGGAAGTCACCAACCTGGTAGAATGGCCAACAGCTGTTACCGGCAAATTTGACGAGGAATTCCTGATATTGCCGCCGGAAGTCATCACCACAGTCATGGTGACGCACCAGCGCTATTTTCCGGTACTGAAAAGCAAGGACAGTTCGGAATTATTGCCCTATTTCATCACCATTTCTAATGGCGATCCAGCCAAATCAGACATGATCGCCACCGGCAACGAGCGAGTCATCCGCGCCCGCTTAGCTGATGGCCGGTATTTCTACAAAACAGACATCGCTAAACCCCTTGAAAGTTATCTTTCCCAGCTGGAAACCGTCACCTTCCAAGAAGATTTGGGAACTGTGCGGGATAAGGTCAGCCGCGCGATCAGGATTGCCGGCGCGATTGCCAAGCAGCTGCAATTAGGGGAAGAGGACAGCGCCGCTATCGAACGGGCTGCCTTGCTGTGCAAAGCTGACCTCGTGACCCAGATGGTGTATGAATTTCCCGAATTGCAAGGGGTAATGGGCGAGAAATACGCTCGCGCCAGTGGGGAAAAAGAAGCAGTTGCGACAGCAATTTTCGAGCACTATTTGCCCAGAGGCGCAGCCGACAGATTGCCCCAAACCCTTGCCGGTCAAGTGGTGGGTTTAGCCGACCGGCTGGACACATTGGTGAGCATTTTTGGCTTGGGGATGCTGCCCACCGGCTCCTCTGACCCCTTCGCCCTGCGCCGCGCCGCCAATGCGGTGATTTCGATTACCTGGGCGGCAGATTTAACCATAAATTTGCAGCATTTACTCGAAGAAATTGCCACCAATTTCGCCGCCGAGCATCCGAAATGTTCGCCGACAAAGCTGCAGCAGCAGTTACAGGAATTCTTCACCCAGCGCATTCGCACTCTGCTGCAAGAGGAGCGCTCAATTGACTACGATTTGGTGAATGCGGTTTTGGGAGAAAACGACCCAGAATATATCGAGCGGGCGCTCAACGACTTGCTGGACGTGCGCAATCGCGCCGATTTCTTGCAAGAAATCCGCAAGAACGGCTTGCTCGACGAAATATATGAAACCGTCAATCGCTCAACTCGTCTGGCGAAGCAAGGCGATTTGGGCACAGCTGAGCTTGACCCAACCGCCGCCGTGCGCCCGGAACTGTTCCAAAAACCCCCCGAGGGAGCATTTTACGACGCCCTGACGCAACTGCTGCCAAAAACTCAGGCGTGCCAGCAAACGCGAAATTACCAGCAACTTGTGGGTGCTTTGGCGGAAATTGCCCCCACAGTCAGCACTTTCTTTGACGGACCGGAAAGCGTGCTGGTGATGGACGAAAATCCCGACATCCGGCGCAACCGGCTGAATCTGCTGGGCTTTCTGCGCAACCACGCCCGCGTAATAGCAGATTTTGGCGCGATTGTCAAGGGGTAAACATTGCAACGGCAGAACTGCAAGGATTAGCGCAGGTGGCGGAGATTCATCTGCGTTAAGAAAGCGTTCAGAAAGCGGTTGAAATATCTGTCTAGCTCTGGCAAGCATCAAAGGCCCTAATATAGCCCGTCTAAATCATTCGCGTAAATTTCAGAACCCCGGTTTCTTAAAGAAACCGGGGTTCTGGGCCCCCAGGGGTTGCGCAAATCATTGAGAACTGCTATATAGGGATTGCTCAAATCAGGGAAAACCTCAGACACTTTTTCTATGCCTAACGCTCACGTCATCGGACTCGGAAAATCGGGAATAGCCGCCGCGAGACTGCTAAAACGAGAAGGTTGGCAGGTGACGGTGAGCGATCGCAGCACCTCCGAAACCCTTCACGAAACGCAAAAGCAGCTCGCCGGCGAAGGCATTGCTGTCTTGGTGGGGCATTCGTTTGACCCGGATAGCGGGGACAAGCCGGATCTGGTTGCGGTCAGTCCTGGCGTACCCTGGGACACACCGGCATTGATCCGCGCCAGAGAGCTCGGAATTGAAACCGTCGGGGAAATGGAGCTGGCGTGGCGTCACCTGCAGACTCGTCCTTGGGTGTGCGTCACCGGCACGAATGGCAAAACAACCACCACTGCGTTGATTGCGGCGATTTTCCAAGCTGCCGGTTTTAACGCCCCCGCCTGCGGCAATATTGGCTACGCCGCCTGCGAACTGGCCCTCGCCGAACACCCCCCAGACTGGGTGATTGCGGAAATTAGCAGCTATCAAGTTGAGTCTTCGTCCACTCTCGCCCCCCGGATTGGCATTTGGACAACCTTCACGCCGGATCACCTCAGCCGGCACAAAACTCTGGAAAATTATTCCAACATCAAGGGACGTCTGCTCAACCAGTCGCAGCTGCAGGTGATTAACGGAGACGATCCCTACCTGCGCCAGCACGCGCCCGAGAAGTGGCCAAATGCCTGCTGGACGAGCGTCACCGGCAAGGCGGATTTGCTGTGCGATCCGGCTTGGGGCGTTTATATTGAGGATGGCTGGGTGGTGTCTCAGGGAGAGCCGGTGGTGAGGGCTTCCGCCTTGCGGATGGTTGGCGAGCACAACAAGCAAAACCTGCTGATGGCGGTAGCGGTGGCTCGTCTGGCTGGGATAGAACCGGAAGCGATTGTCAAGGCGATTGAATCTTTCCCCGGAGTGGCGCACCGGCTGGAACTGATCTGCACGTTCAACGGGATTGACTATATTAATGACAGTAAAGCGACGAACTACGACGCCGCTCAAGTTGGGCTGGCTTCGGTGCAAGCGCCTGTGATTTTGATTGCCGGTGGGGAGGCGAAACAAGGCGACGACACCGGCTGGATGGCGACGATTCAAGCGAAAGCCTCCGCAGTGCTGCTGATTGGTTCCGCCGCACCGGCATTCGCCCGTCGGTTGGAAGAAATTAGTCACCCGCGCTATGAAATTGTGGAAACAATGGAGCGAGCGATTCCGAGAGCCGCTGAGCTAGCCGCACAGCTAGGTGCGCGAGTTGTGCTGCTGTCGCCGGCGTGCGCCAGTTTCGACCAATATCAAAACTTCGAGCAGCGCGGCGAGCACTTCCGCCGGCTGTGTTTGGAGTTGGGGGGAAGTTAGCGCCGGCAAGGCAAACGCACAAGACAAGCCGGGGGAGCATCCCTTTTTTGCATTTCTTCGGCTAACATCTCTTGTGCCGTGACCAATCATCAGCAGGGGACGTTTGATGGGGAATGGGGCAATTCAATCGCAGGCGCACCCGGACAGGTCAGGACTGTTGAATTTGAAGTGGATGTCAAGTTAAACTCCTGTCCCGTGCGACGCGGGAAGTATAGTGAGTGAAGAACGGCGTTCTGGCTTGCAGAAATTAAAACTCCAAAATTGAAGTTTTAATTTCTGTTTACAGCTGCGGCACAGCGCCGGACTCCCAGCGGACTTTACCCTAACTGATACCGGAACTCAAGTATAGCACATTTCCCAGATTTTCGTCGGAAGATAAATTTTAAATTTTTCTGAAATCTGGGAGTCAAATAAATTGGCCTCTGGGACTCTAGGAATCCGCTGTCAGCACTCGTGAAATCTTGTCCATACACCAATCAATCTCGGCTTGGGATATCACGAGAGGTGGGGCAAAGCGAATCACATGATCCCGCGTCTCTTTGGCTAATACCCCCTCTTTAACCAGCGCCTTGCAAAAGCGCCGTGCGCCGCCTGCTTCAGGATGCAATTCCAACCCGATCAGCAAGCCTTTCCCTCGCACTTCCTTAATATGCGGACTCCCAATTGACTTTAATTGCTCCAAAAAGTATTCTCCGAGTTGCGCCGCTCGTCCTGGCAAATCTTCCTCGATAATTACATCCAGTGCGGCCATCCCAATAGCTGCAGCTAAAGGATTTCCCCCAAAGGTACTTCCATGATCGCCCGGATGAAATACACCCATCACTTCCTCTGTACTTATAAAAGCGGAAATAGGATAGAACCCACCCGACAAAGCTTTTCCGACGGTTAGACCATCAGGCTTGACCAATTCATGCTGGTGGGCAAACATTTTCCCGGTTCGCCCCAATCCGGTTTGGATTTCATCAAAAATCAGCAATACGTTATGATCGCGGCAAATCTGTTCTGCTTTCTTCAAAAACCCATCCGGCGGAACGATAATCCCTCCTTCGCCCTGAATGGGTTCCAGCATAAATGCTGCAGTATTGGGCGTAATTGCCCTTTTCAGCGCTGACGCATCCCCAAAAGGAATGACCTTGAAGCCGGGAGTCAAGGGCCAGAACCCATGTTGGTATTGCTTTTCAGTTGAGAAGCTAATCAGGCTAATCGTGCGCCCAGCAAAATTATTGCTGCAGACGATTATCTCTGCATGATTTGCTGGCACACCCTTGACTGTATAAGCCCACTTGCGGATTGCTTTTATAGCGGTTTCCACCGCTTCCGCTCCCGAATTCATGGGCAGAACTTTCGGCAGTCCAGAAATTTGAGAGAGCTTTTCGTAAAATTTCCCCAACTGGTCGTTGCGAAAGGCGCGAGAAGTCAAGGTGACTTTATTCGCCTGTTCTATCATAGCTTGCAAAATTCGGGGATGGCAGTGCCCCTGGTTTAAGGCTGAGTAGGCGCTCAGACAATCTAAGTATTTTTTGCCAGAGGTATCCCACACCCACACCCCTTTACCTTCGGCAATGACTGCATCTAAAGGGTGGTAATTATTCGCCCCATATTTCTCTTCTAATTCAATATAATACTGGGCCTTCTCGGAAAGGCCATCGGACTTGAGCGAAGGTGAGGTTACGGTTTGCATAGTTTCTCCTTAACAAGTTCAAAGTTGAAAATTTCAAGGGCGAGAGGGCGCGTCTCTACAGCTAATCGAGCGTGGCTAGTCCTGTGCTTCTCGCAATTCATGGAATGCTTTGGTTCTTCGTATTCGCAGGAAAAACCCAAGCAGAAATGTTTGTGACAATTTCTGCCACAAGACAAGCCGTCGTCGGGAGCGGGTCAAGAAATCTCAGAAATCGGGTGTCTTTGGATAGGAGCAAGGAAATTTTGGCCTTCTAGCTCAAAGAAACCCGGTTTCTTACCGCTTCAGAAGAATACAAGACGGGCTCTCCAGGTATTGCATTTTTCTCCAAACCTCCTGCTTTGGTCTTATCCTACCAGTCCAAAAGCAGCGCATCCCAAAGGCCATGCCTGACGGAACGCTCTGTTATATCAAACCCCAGAGCGACATTTCAAGCCACAGGCTTCTGTGTAATAGCCTGCGACCCAGACTAAGGCATTTGCAGGGGACAGCGGCAAAACCTCTACTGCGTCTTCTCTGCCAGCTTACAGCGTAAAGCCAGTGGCCCATTCTGTCTGAACGCAGAACTTTTCTCTCACAAGCAGCAATGTTTTTACCTGTCGTGTCAGTAAAAATACTGGTTTTGTCGGCATCCGTACCTCGCGGATTGTGAACAGTTGAGAACAGAGGTTTCAGCTATCGGCGGGCATTCTGACTGAGAGACAAGTCTCCTTCACAGCTGCGGGACAGCGCCGGATTCGCACCGAACTTTCCCCCTTACCTCTGGTGGCTGATCCCCACCAGAACCGATTCATTCCTATAACCGTAACAAACTATTTATTTCTTAGCAAGCCCTTACTGCAAAATTCTTTAAAGGCCCAATCCTGGCGTGCCTGTAGAGGAGCGCCGGCATTAAAGGCTTGCGGAATGGCAATCCCCAAATCCCCTAATCCCGGCCCATTCCCCTACAAACTGGCCATCACTTCCCGCGCCGCCGCCAGAGTGCGGACGTTTTCCTCATCCGAGTGAGCAAGAGGGGAATGGCAATCCCCAAATCCCCTAATCCCGGCCCATTCCCCTACAAACTGGCCATCACTTCCCGCGCCGCCGCCAGAGTGCGGTCGGTATCCTCATCCGAGTGAGCAAGAGACGTAAACCCAGCCTCAAACTGCGAAGGAGCCAGATATACCCCGCGCTCCAACATGCCGCGATGGAACCGGCTGAACTTGCTCAGCTCCGACTTTTTGGCGTCCTCGTAATTGTGCACCGGCCCACCGGTAAAGAACAGGCCAAACATAGCGCTGATGTTGCCGCCGCAAACCGCATGGCCGGTTTCTTTGGCAATTTGCAGCAACCCGTCCGCCAGCTTCTTGGTAATCTTTTCCAGATACTCGTAAGTGCCGGGTTTTTGCAGCAATTCCAGCGTCTTGATCCCGGCAGTCATCGCCAGGGGATTGCCCGACAGGGTGCCGGCTTGATACATTGGCCCTGCCGGTGCCACCATAGACATAATATCCCGGCGTCCGCCGTAAGCGCCCACCGGCAGCCCACCGCCGATAATCTTGCCCAGGGTTGTCAAATCAGGAGTGATGCCGAATTTTGCTTGAGCGCCGCCGTAGGCAATCCGGAAGCCGGTCATCACCTCATCGAAAACAAGCAAAGCCCCATTTTCTTGAGTGAGAATTCGCAACCCTTCCAGGAAACCGGCATCCGGGGGGATAAACCCGGCATTGCCCACCACCGGCTCGAGGATCACGCCTGCAATTTGGTCGGGATTTTCCGCAAACAGCGCCTTCACCGCTTCCAAGTCATTATAAGGAGCCGTCAGCGTGCTGCTAGTTACCGACTTGGGCACGCCAGGAGAGTCTGGCAAACCGAGGGTTGCCACCCCAGAGCCGGCTTTCACCAGGAACATGTCCGCGTGCCCGTGGTAGCAGCCCTCAAACTTTATCACCTTGTCGCGACCGGTGAAGGCTCGCATCAGGCGCAGCACCGCCATGCACGCTTCTGTCCCGGAGTTGACAAACCGCACCATTTCAATGCTGGGAACCGCATCAATCACCATTTCCGCCAGCACGTTTTCCAGCGCACACGGCGCTCCGAAACTCGTGCCTTTTTCCAGGGCTTTGTGCAGCGCCTCGATCACCTCTGGATGGGCGTGCCCGCAGATAGCCGGCCCCCAAGTGCCCACATAGTCGATATACTGGTTGCCATCCACATCCCAGATGTAGGCACCTCTGACACTGTCAAATACGATCGGCTGTCCCCCAACCGATTTGAAAGCCCGCACCGGCGAGCTCACACCCCCCGGCATCAGCTTCTGGGCTGCTGAGAAAATCTCTTCCGATTTAGTAGTCTTCAGGGTAGTCGTAACCAAATTTATCTCCTCTATCCGTATTGTTTAATATCGGGCCAGCGGCACCGCCCCTCATACCGCGCAGTCTGCGGCACCGCAATTGGCCCCAAGCTTGAGGACTGCCGGCTTCTCGCCCCGCCTCAGGGTAAAAATTTCTGCAATTCTCGCGCTCGTTCTTGCCAAATTGGAGTACCCCAGATTATAATCAAGTTTTGGCAAATTTCAAAATCTCTCAAAATTTAGCCCAGCTTGCTAAACTTAGGATAAGTCAAACAGACAGATCCCTGGGGGGCTGAGAATGTTTTGCCCCCGCTGCTTCTGGAGCCGAACAGTTATGTCCCAAGCCCTGCAATCCTTGATATGCTGCTTCTGATTGGGATGCAGTCAGGGTAGAGTCTGGCTGAACCCTGCGAAGCGCGGTGCGCCGCACCCCAACCCCCAAACACCTCACCCCCCACTCCGCAATCCTCAGATGTCCACAACTGAACCGACTCTCTCCCCCCGATCTGTCCCCACAGAGCAAATCCGCTACAACGAGCAAGGACTGGTGC
>JALOOK010000270.1 GCA_025454445.1 Oscillatoria sp. Prado101
CGCAGGCTGGGATCAGCCTGGGACATGGCCTCAGTATTGATGAATTTGAGGGCAACTGTGCGACCCGTGTCGTCCATCGCGGCCCAGACCTGACCATAGCTACCCGCGCCCGTAGACAACACAGCTTCCAGTCGGTACTCCCGGCCATCAATGACAATCCATTCGCCGTTCTTCATGGGACATTCTCCGGATTCCATCACTCGGTAAGAGTCTAATATTCAGTAAACTCACCGGCTATATGATCAAGATACTCCACTTTTCATGATTTCGCATGGAACCCAAATCCAGACTGAATCAACCCCATGGGATGTTTCCGCTCCTGTTGTCAGTGTTAAGCATTGGGCTGTTGTACGGGCGGTTAACAGTGCTTTATGCGCCGACGACGGCAGTAGCCCCGCTGGAAATCGCTGATAAAACCGGTTTTGCTGAAAAACCGGCCAGCATGTTGCCATTTTGCCAAGAATATGTTTTGCATATTTACGCCTCTAGCATCGCTTTTCTAAGTCGAATGACACAAAGAAGCGCAACTAACCCGGTTTTATTGAAGAAGCAACGTTTCTGGTATAGCGGCTGGTGTGGGTAAATATTTTTTTTATCAAGCGCCAATATCCCCCTCCAATAAAAGAGAGAGTATTTTACAGCCGCTACAGCTGCTATGCCCAAATTAATTTGGGCGGGCATATGATTGAGGAGTTCAAAAATCATGTTATGGCCGCCCTTAATATTTTTTATTTTAAAACTTAACCAGCGATTGAAAGCCCACGAAATTAGATGTATCTGGCCTTACTGAGGCACTTGGTAAAAGCGCCGCAACTCGCTGTGAAATCCGAAAAAAGCCTCTGCCTTTGCAGGCAGAGGGTATCAATCAGGGTGCATCTGTTCCGAGTCTTCGCGCTTTCAGGTTCGACCTCCGGAAAGTTTGCGGCCAAATTCCACCGCACCACCAGACGCAACCTGATTTTTGGCAGAAGCTATGAGCACAGCCTGCTGAGGAACGGCCACGCTTCCCTGCCTTCATATTATTTACGGTAGTATCGCTTGCGTTTATTAGCGGTGGGCAAATAACTTGCAATCTTTGTATCCTCATCCTTTGATCTCCAGCTACCCGCTAACCGCTCCTCTGCTATCAAAAAACGAAGCCATCGGAAATGTTATAAGTCACCGCCGAGGTTTGCTCACCACCACCAAGCTAGTGGGCACATAAGTCGGGCGCTCGCCGTGGAAAAAGGCTGTGCTGGGAAGCTTTTCAACTTGAGCGCCGACTTTCAGCAGCCAGTTGCGGAAGGAATCGCACTTGTAGTCATCGCGGAAGAACCGGCAGTGGCACAAAACCGACACTAGCCGCCCGTTGGGGCGCAAGCACTCGTAGGCGTGGCGGATGTGAACGCTGTCTAACCCGCCAGAAAACGGGGGATTCATCACAATGCGGTCGTAGCGAGTTTCGTGTTCCAGAAAGTCGTTACCGACGATATTGTAGCCTTTGAGCGCGAGAATTTCCCGCAGGGTGGGTTGGGACTCGATCACCTCCAAGTCTATGCCGCCGATTTCGCTTAGGGCGTCGGCGATGTTACCTTTGCCGGCAGAGGGTTCCAGGACTTTCTGCCCGCTGCGAACCCCAGCCAGTTGAATCATTCGCTCGATCACCGGCTGCGGGGTGGGGTAATAGTCGGGTAGCTTGAGTGTGGCGATTTCCTCTTCTAAGGCGCGGATATCAGCTTCTACCTCCGGCAAAGGAGGTTGCTTGCTTGAACTGTCCCCGCTACAGCGGTACTGTGTGCTCCAAGATGGGTTGGAGCGAATTATTTTCGGATTTGACCGGATCTGCATAGGAACAAAACTTTTACTCTGTGATATTCTGATTATCTCAACTCGCGCCGGCTGCCACTGCAAAGCGCTCGCATCTTTTTAATGTCTGGCATGACAGCGGTAAGAAACCGCAGGCAGACACGGGGGCCGGCCCCTACCGCTATCAAGCTATAATTTCTCTTCTCCCATCCAAACAAACCCGGTTTCTGGTATTGCTTTTAGCCGTTAAGGGTCTATTTATCAATCTGGGAATTGTTGGCGTTGCCACCATCTGGGAAGCAGTGTTTGCCGATGTCGGCGTGGCGGAAGCTGGCGATTTTTAATCCCACTAGGAACTGAGGTGGGGTAAGAAAATATACTTATAGACATCCCGGAAGATATCCCTGAAGATGAGATTATGAAAACAATATGAAAAAAACGAACTCATCCAAATGCCCTTTTCTGAGAATCCCGTTAGCAGACCCAGCCTTCCCGAAGGGTATCGCAGCATTCCCGTTCCCAACGTCAAAAGCTTCTGGCGGAAGATGCTGGCCTATACAGGGCCTGGATATCTGGTGTCTGTGGGCTACATGGACCCAGGCAACTGGGCGACAGACATCGCCGGTGGAGCCAAATTTGGCTACGCTCTGTTGAGCGTCATCCTGCTCTCTAACTTGATAGCTGTCTTGATGCAATCGCTCTGCGTGCGGTTGGGGGTGGCCACAGGGCGAGACTTGGCACAGGCTTGCCGCGACTACTTCAGCCCGCGCCTCAGCTTTTGGTTGTGGGTGCTGTGCGAGATTGCCATTGTCGCCTGCGACTTGGCAGAACTCCTCGGCAGTGCCATCGCCCTCGAGCTGCTGTTTGGCATTCCCCTGGCTTGGGGAGTGTGCGTTATGGCTCTCGATGTAGTGGTGCTGCTACTGCTGCAAAAAAGAGGGTTTCGCTACACAGAAGCCCTAGTAATCTGTTTGGTGGCTACTATCGGCGCTTGCTTCACAGCGGAGATTCTTTTTTCTCGCCCAGATGCCGGTGGCATCCTCCTGGGGTATGCGCCCCGGATGGAAATTTTACAGAATCCGGAAATGCTCTACATCGCCATAGGGATTTTGGGCGCAACAGTAATGCCGCACAACCTCTATCTCCATTCGTCCATCGTGCAGACGCGGGATTGGCAACCCACCTCCCAGAAAAAGTGGGAAGCAATCAAGTTTTCCACAATAGACTCGACGGTAGCACTGTCGCTGGCACTCTTTATCAACTCAGCCATTTTAATTGTGTCAGCGGCGACTTTTCATTTTTCCGGCTATCGCGATGTGGCTGAAATTCAGGATGCTTACAAGCTGCTCTCTCCTGTACTGGGAGTCAGTGCTGCCAGTGCCATTTTTGCTGTCGCCTTACTCGCTTCGGGACAAAGCTCGACCCTGACGGCGACACTGGCAGGGCAGATTGTGATGGAAGGCTTTTTGCAGCTGCGCCTCGCTCCCTGGTTGCGCCGGTTAATCACCCGGCTGGCAGCAGTTGTTCCCGCTTTAATCTGCATCGTTTTATTTGGGGAAAAGGAGACAGGTGGGTTGCTGGTTTTCTCTCAGGTGGTTCTCAGCTTGCAGTTACCCTTTGCCGTGTTTCCGCTAGTGATGCTCACCAGCAATCGCCGCCTGATGGGTGAGTTTGTCAATCCCCTGTGGTTGAATCTGCTGTCATGGACAGCAGCCATCACCATCGCCCTGCTGAATCTCTGGCTGCTGCTGCAAACAGTTTTAGGCTGGCTGCACTAAGGACTACCTATGCTCCTAGCCCCCAACCCCCTGCTCTCCGTTAATGGAGGGGGTTGGGGTGGGGTTTTCCAGGTCCCCCGATCCCTCACTTCAAGAACTTTTCCGCATCTGCCCAACTAAGTGAACAATTTCTGGTAAAATAAGCTTTTCAACCGCCAATTTAACCGCCCCCGTCGAACCGGGAATCGAAAACACTAACTTAGCGCGATACACACCGGCAATCGCTCTCGACGCCATCGCCCGCGTTCCGATTTCCTGATAGCTCAGCCAGCGAAACAGCTCGCCAAATCCAGGCAGCGTCTTTGACAGCAGCCCCGCAATCGCATCATAAGTCGTATCTCGCGGCGAAATGCCGGTGCCGCCATTAAAAATCAAAACATCCAAATCAGCCCGCTCGCCCAGTTCGCCCAGCAGCTTTTGGATTTCCGCCGGCTCGTCCTTAATAATCCTGTGCGCTCCCACACAGTGACCCGCCTCAAGCAGTAACTGCTGAATCAGCAGGCCACTTTTGTCTGTTTCAATATAGCGCGTATCGCTAACAGTAATCACAGCGCAATCAACTGTAATTTTCTCTCGGTCAGGATGAGGTATTTGCACCATTGTCTTAACAGCAGCTTTTGCAATTTTAGAGGTTGATTATAAAAAAAGTAACTTCGGCCAGCCATCGTATTTATTGCAGTGCCGAACATATCTGTTCCCGCAGCTAGAAAACCCCGGTTTCTCACTCCAGGCAGCTATTCTAACCTTACGGTCTGGCGAATTTGAATTGAATGAGTGGGGGCGTATATCAAGAATTTCACATCCTTCTTGTAGCCCCCTCTCCGCGGTTCGGAGAGGGGGCTAGGGCGTGAGATTCTCAACTCCAGTGCAGGAATATACCCCCCCTGAACTGCCCGCCCTAGCTGGCCATTAATTTCGCCAAGCCATCAAGCCTTCTTGAAGCCCAAGCCATTTTGTTCAGCGTAGCGCTCCATGAAACGCATAAACCTGTCCCACTGATCGGGGGATTTCATCGCGTAAATCGCTTCTAGTGCCGACGGCTTGCCATTAATAAATTTGGCCTTAACCTCCCGCGTGGAGATTTCCCCTTCCTCATCAATCATGTACATGCCCGTGATGTTTTCCGTGCTGTCCTGGCTGAGAGCTTTGGGATTCTCAAAATAAAACGTGGCCTTGCCATTGCTGCCATCGCGAGAGCGGGTGAGGCGCACATCAGGCACCACTTCCTCATCGATCCCTCTGGAAAACTGAATTTTGGCCATAAGTCCGCAATTAAACCTATAGGGTGGGCGAGTGACTCTATTCCCATGATAAAGCCGGAAGGGCACCCGCAACTGGGGTGCCCTCACCGGCACGCGCCCTTGTGGACATGGGGCATGGCGGCGGGAGTGGGGCGTGGGGCGTGGGGCGTGGGGCGTGGGACATGGGGCACTTCTCCCGCTCCCCCACCATATAGCGGTTCGTTGTTGAGTTGTGAAATTTTTTTTTATAAACCGCGCCCGACGCGCCTGTTCGCCAAGGAAAGAGAAGAGAGAGGATTTCACAAATGATTTAATGCTGATTTATAAAAGAACGTCAAGTGACAAGAAACCGGGTTTCTTCTGGTGAATCAGCCGGAAAACTCAGCTTGAGTGCAGAAGAAACCCGGTTTCTGGCAAATCGCTGTCTTAACAATTACTTTATAAACCCGCGTTTATAACTGCTATACCGTTCCTGCAGGATCGGATACTAGCTTTTGAAAACCGGCAAGGTGGTACTGGGGTTGACAATATAAGGAGAGGAAATCGCCGGCGCTTTGCCTGTGGCAACCAGCGCCTGGTAAATAATCGCCGCCACCTCAGCGCGGGTGATATCTCGCATGGGGTTGAGCGCAGCCACCACGGGATAGTTAACAGCGAGCCCCTTTTCAGTGGCAGTGGCAACTTCATCAGTGGCGTAGCTGGGAATTTCGGCTCGGTCGGTGTAGGTTTGCAGCGAATTGGGATTGCCGCAGGTCAGCCCCAAACCGCTCACTAATGACACAATCGCCTGCACGCGCGTTAGGTTGTTATTCGGGCGAAAGGTTCCATCCGGATACCCGGTGATAAAACCCATCTTACTCGCTTGATCTATCGCCGATTTCGCCCAAAAATCAGCTGCCACATCTTTGAATTTGATTGCCTCTTTTTTGGGCGTCAGCTGGAAGGTTTTGGCAATCAGTGCCGCATACTGGGCGCGGGTGAGGCTGGCTTCTGGCTTGTAGGTGCCATCGGGAAAACCCACGATCAGTCCTTTTTTGACCATGCTTTCGATAAAGGCTTGCGCCCAGTGACCGGCTATGTCTTTTAAGCCTGTGGGGCTGGGTGCGGGTGCCGGTGCGGGTGCCGGTGCGGGTGCCGGTGCCGGTGCGGGTGCGGGTGCCGGTGCGGGTGCCGGTGCCGGTGACGGTGACGGTGACGGCACTTCATTGATGACAAAATCCACCGCACCTTTGACTCGCGTTGGATTGAGCTGATTGCCCACAGAAACCAGCTGATTCGAGGAGGCGTTTTCCAAATCGTACTGGCCATTATCCCGCAGGATATTGCCACCTGCGTCTTGGCGAGATCCCAAATCCGGTAAGGCTTTAACTGTGACAGTCAGCCCATTTTGGGTGTTTTTCTCGATTAGATTCTGGCGCAGAACCGGGCGGGCTTCCCCATTGACAACAATGCCGCTGCGATTTTCGCTTATTTGGCTATCCATAATCAGGGGTGCGGCACTGTCGCTAATGGCAATGCCGTAACCTGTTTTTTTAAAGACGTTTCGCCGCACTTCGCCTTTGGCGTTGCGCACGAAGGTGATGCCATTACCGGCGTTTTCTAGAAAGACGTTATCCACAACCGCCGGTCTGGCTGTGCCGGTGGCAAAGACGCCTTCTCTGCTGCTATTGGTGAAGGTGTTGTTGGCAATTGTCGGGGCTGTGGATTCAACCCAAACAGCTGTGCCGCGAGAGGCGCGGTTGGTGACGGTAACGCCCCGCAGTTGGGCTTGATTTTCCAGCATAATTGTGATATTTTGGCTGGCAAAGGTGGGGCTGATATATTCGCCGCTGCCTTCTATTAATATGCCGCTGCCTTT
>JALOOK010000271.1 GCA_025454445.1 Oscillatoria sp. Prado101
CAATGAGCACTTGGCAATGGTAAACTTAACTGCGGCAGCTGATAAGTATCCAGATGAAATTTCTGGGGGCATGAAACAGCGGGTGGGGATTGCCCGCGCCTTGGCGATTCGCCCCAAGATGCTGCTGATGGATGAACCCTTTGGGGCGCTAGACGCCCTGACTCGCGGCAAATTGCAGAAACAGGTGCTCGACATTTGGGAAAGTCACAGGCAAGCTGTGATGACGATCACCCATGATGTGGATGAAGCGATCTATATGTCTGACCGGATCGTCTTGATGACGAACGGGCCGGCTGCTACAATTGGGGAAATTCTGGAGGTGCCTTTCCCGCATCCGCGCAACCGGCACGAACTGCGGGAATCCACGGAGTATTACGACCTCCGCAACCACGCCTTAGATTTCCTGGACAGGTATTTCACTCAAGACGAATAGATTATAATAGTGTTAAGTTAAGTGATTGAGTGGGTCGCCTACCTCTTATCGATCGTCCGTTTCATGTGAGAGAGGTTACAGCTGTGAAGATCAAGCCAATGTTAGCACGTCTGGAAAGCGCACTGGGCCGGCATGACATAATGGATCGCATGGTGTTGCGGCCCGAGCCGGCTGCACCCGCTTGTGGTGGGGCTAACTTTACCAAACCAATCAACTTCGTCGTAGGCTATAACAGCTCCCCCAGCAGTCAAACGGCTCTGGATATTACCCTGTGGATGGCCCATCAAACTCGTTTAGCCACCCACCGGCAAGTCACCGTTCAAGTGGTCTACACTGTCAGCGAAACTCAAAGCAGTCACTGTCCGCATGTCTTGAAGCGGGTGAAAGATGGGAGCAGCCCCTCAATTCATTACAGCAGCCGGCTGGCTGTGTCGGAAGCATCTCAGCCTTTAGAGTCTAGCACATCTGTTTTAACTCAACAAACCTATAAAGCGCTAGCAACAAGCAAGCGAATGACACCGGCAGACCGGCAAAGCTACAAGACCATGTTCTCCCCAACTCACCCGTTCGAGCAAGCCGACCGCATCTTGTGGCAAGCTCGCTGTCTGGCGGAAGAGTGGCGGGGTGCCTTCAAAGCTCACCTCCGGTTTGGTGGCGTTGCTGCCGAACTCAGAAAAGTTGTGGAATCCGAATCGGCGGTTTTGCTGTTCCTGGGCTGCAGCGACGCCAACCACCCCATTGTCCGCGCTCTGGGCCCTAATTTCCCCTGCGCGGTGCTCGGCATCCCTCCGATGCTGGTGTCAGGGGCGAGTTGCGCTCCTGCCCCAGATTGCCTGTCAGTTTAACGGCTGTAGCGGTTCTCTGTTCGATGAAGTGCGCCTGAGAGACCGGGTTTCTTTAAGAAACCCGGTCTCTGAGCACCTCACTAATATGAGAAACGCTCTAGATGTGGGGTGCGCTGTAATAGCGCACCCTACTGCTGCTGTCTGCCGAGAGGGCGGACAGGTGGGGGCTTTCCCGGTGGCCGACCGGTAGGGAGTGTGCCGGTGCCCGCAACCGCACACAGCACCCCACACAGCAGCCCACAGAGAAATGCCGGTTTTTCTCTCCTGTGAACCCAGACGCCATAAATCGCGTCTTTACAAGAAATCCCCTGATATTTTAGCGTCTCTCATATTAGTGAGGTCCTGAGAAACCCGGTTTCTTTAAGAAACCGGGTTTCTGGGTCATAGTATATCCAACTGAGAACCGCTATATCTCCGGTGGCATCCCTGGTGTGCGGGGAGTCCCGCGATCGCCGCCGTTTCCGGCTGAAATGCCCAATGCCCCATGCCAAGTGCCCAAGCCGCGGACATCAGATGAAACCTCTCGACCTTTTCCGAGGTAACAATAGTTTGGCTGGGGATGCTCCCGCAGACGGGTGCGTCCCCATGCCCGTCGGATGGGGCGTGCGTCGCGCCAGCCGGCGCAGCAACCGAGCCCGCAGGTTGCGGGACAGTGGAATGCTTCCCAAAACACTGACCCGTCCTGAGAAGGAGGACGTTGCTTTCGATTATTTGTTACAATTTGTAATTACTCAGTAATAGCCAAGAATAGATTGGATTGTGCCAGAGCGTTATGCAGCTTAGATTTTCTCAAGATATCGAGTCCCTTCTGAAGCGGCTAGCCGAAAAACCCCTGACCCTAGCAGATATCCTGGCGCAAACTTCGGAAAGGGGGTTTAGTTTAGTCATTGGTTTACTGGTTTTGCCGTTTTTGTTTCCCATGCCGCCGGGACTGACCGGTGTCTTGGGCATCGGCAACTTAGTCCTGTCCGTGCAGATGGCACTGGGCCTGCGCTCGCCGTGGCTTCCCAGAAAAGTTGCCCGGTTGCAATTCCCCCGGGGATTTGTCCTGACACTATTAAAAAACCTGAAACGAGTCAACGGCGTCCTAAAAAAAGTGGCAAAACCCCGGATGCGGCGGATCGCAAACAATCCTTACATTTGGCAAATCAATGGGCTTTGTATCGCTTGGCTGACGGTATTGCTCATGCTGCCGCTGCCCTTGACCAATCCCATTCCCACCGTTGGGATTTTGCTGTTTGTCGTGGCCACTTTGGAATCCGACGGCTTCTTGATGTGCGTCAGCTACGCGGTTACCGGTTTGATTACTTTACTGTTTGCGCTGATTGCTTACCTGCTCTGGCAAATGCCCGGTCTGTTTCAAAATATATTATAGTAAAAGTTATCAAATATAGCCTTGATCATATAAGTGAGGTGCTGAGAAACCCGGTTTCTTAAAGAAACCGGGTTTCTGGGCAAACACGCTCATCTAACTGAGAACCGCTATAAGTCGTGCTGCAGGAAGGGCTCGGAATTGATGACTGGAGAATTTCAGGGATGGCGTCGAATTTTTTTTGGAATCCGCACCCGCCTGATCGCTTGGTGCGCGGTGCTGATGGCTGGCTCGCTAGGAATATCCGTCTTAGCAGTCCGTCAAGTCCTTTCGCTGCGGCTGCAAGAGCGGAGCAAAAATAATCTCCTCCAAGAAATCCAGGAGTTCCGCCAGTTGCTCCAACAAAGCGCAACTGTCCATAGCACAGAAACGCCTGGTGCGTCCCGCGTGATTGCAGGACAGGAGTCCCGCCTCTCCCTAAACAGCACCGGCATCAAAGAGACAGCGGCGCTCTTTGATACTTTCCTGTCTCGCAACATACCGGATGAGGGAGAGTTTATGCTGGCACTGCTCGACGGTCAGCTTTACAAATCCAGTCCCGCCGCTTTGCCAGAATCGCTTCTCCCAGATTCAAAATATATCAAGCGGTGGGCGAAACTAAATCAGCCAGAGAAAGGTGAGCTATTCACACCCAATGACACCCCTCACTACTGGGCGGAACCAGTCACAATCCAAGGGGAGAATCGCGGTGTGTTTGTCGTCATTCAATCGGCGGCTGGGGACTGGGAAAAGGTGAATGAAACCACCGCTGTCATGCTTCTGGTGACGCTAGCCGTCTCAGTCATTGCTTCAGCAATTACTTGGATTGCCGCCGGTCGAGTCCTCGCTCCCTTGCGCTCGCTCACCGCAACCGCTCACTCGATTAGCGAATCAAATGTCAGCCAGCGCATCCCCGTGCGGGGTTCTGATGAAATTGCGGAACTCGCCATCACCTTCAATGAAATGCTCGACCGGCTCCAAGCTGCTTTCACCAGCCAGCGCAATTTTATCAGCGATGCCGGTCACGAACTGCGCACCCCCATTACAATCATTCGCGGCCATTTGGAACTGCTCGGGGATGACCCCCAGGAACGAGCGGAAACTGTAGCCTTAGTTCTCGACGAGTTGGAGCGAATGAGCCGATTGGTTAACGATTTACTGCTGCTCGCCAAAGCCGAACGCCCCGATTTTTTAACTTTAGAAACTGTGGGAGTTTCCGCCTTTACCGAGGAAGTGTATGCCAAGGCGAAAGCTCTGGGAGATCGTGACTGGCAGTTGGAATCTCAGGCATCAGGTAAAATTGTAGCAGACCGGCAGCGCCTGACGCAAGCCCTGATGAACCTCGCTCAAAATGCCGCCCAGCACACGAGTGCCGGGGACGCAATCGTGTTAGGATCTGCATTAACCAACGGTCATGTCCGCTTCTGGGTGCGAGATACCGGCACTGGCATTGCCCCTGAGGACAGAGAGCGGATATTCCAGCGATTTGCCCGCGCCGCCAACAGCCGCCGGCGCTCAGAAGGTGCCGGTTTGGGGCTGGCAATTGTGAGCGCCATCGCTGAAGCTCACGGCGGGCGAGTGGAACTGGAAAGCCAGCTGGGTAAAGGCTCTACGTTTACGCTCGCCGTGCCGGTGAAACCGCCTTTTGACGCCGTGGGAAGCCTGGACTAGGCAGTCGGGATGCTCTGCATCCCTATTCTCGTTCCCAAACTGCGCCTGGAAACGACTAAACCTTCATATTTTCCTGACTCTGCGCTCTCTGCGCCTCTGCGGTTTATAAAAAAACTTATCCCTAAACCCTAGAACATACTTTATTTTTACCTCACCCCTGACAATCCCACCCTATGAACCGAATTCTCATCGCAGAAGACGAACCGCGAATCGCATCATTCCTGGAAAAAGGGCTAAAAGCCAATGGCTTCACAACCCTCGTGGTGGGAGACGGGCCGGCTGCAATTCGCACAGCCGACAGCAACGATTTTGACCTGTTAATTCTCGACCTCGGCTTGCCTGGAAAAGACGGCTTGCAGGTGCTAGAAGAACTGCGCGGAAGAGGCGAAAGGCTGCCCGTCATTATCCTCACAGCCCGCGATGACGTGCTTGATAAAGTAGCGGGATTAGAAGGCGGAGCGGATGACTATGTGACCAAACCTTTCCGCTTTGAAGAATTGCTGGCGCGAGTGCGGGCTCGCTTGCGCGACCGGCAATCCCCGCGCGGCAAAGATGAAATGACACTCACCTCAGGCGACATTGTGCTAGACTTGCGGACGCGGCGAGTGTCCGCCGGCAACCGCGAAGTCGAACTGTCCGCCCGCGAATTTACCTTGGCTGAGACTTTCCTGCGCCACCCCGGACAGGTGCTGACGCGAGAGCAGCTGCTCAGCCGCGTCTGGGGGTACGATTATGACCCCAGCTCCAATATCGTGGATGTCTATGTGGGCTATCTCCGCAAAAAGCTGGGCAGCGAGCGCTTCGAGACGGTGAGGGGCGTGGGCTACCGGCTGCGAACATGAGAATCTTCTCATGTAACTTTAATAAGAATTTAATAATTACCTCCCAAACTGGGAAATAGGTGGGCATAAATAGACCGTATGTCCCCGCCTGAGTGCCAACTTCGAGCTACTCGCCGCTGTGCGGCAAGCACTCGCTCGTGTTAATTGGCGCTGGGGCGATCCTGCAAACGGAGGAGCGTTTATTTTCGCTCACCTGCTTAATAGAGAAACGGCGGAGGAAATGTCTAGCGATGAAAAAGGCTATTGTTTTAGGTTTAGTTTCGGCGATGCTTGGGGTGTGGGCCACACCGGCATCAGCGAGAATGGTGACCGTATCGGGCAGTGTCGTGAGCATTCAAGGAGATGACTTC
This sequence comes from Oscillatoria sp. Prado101, assembly GCA_025454445.1. GTDB lineage: Bacteria > Cyanobacteriota > Cyanobacteriia > Cyanobacteriales > Oscillatoriaceae > Oscillatoria. Next base: position 5,493 of record JALOOK010000271.1, read on the forward strand.
ACCCTCGACACCGGCAAGGAGAAGATCCTCGTTGATGCCGACAGTGAAGGCAACAATCCCATCAATCTAAGCGTGGGTGAGCGAGTCACTGTCTACGGTGACTTTGATGACTACGACCTGGACGCTTACACGATCACCCGCTCGGATGGCTCGGTTATCCAGATTGACGATTGAGCTTAAATCAACCTAACTGACGCCGGTTTCTTAAAAAAACCGGGTTTCCTTTCCTCCCAAAGAAAGCGGGTTGCTTTTATTCAAAACTAGCTCGCAGCATAACCCCATGTCAAAGAGCATGGGGTGTTACCGTAAGTTCAAATCGCAGGTGAACAGCAATGGCAGTCAGCATTAACACTTTGCAGCAAGGGGTGTCTAATATTACCATAGCGGGGACAATCCTGAGCATTCGGGAAGATGAATTTATCCTCAGCGATGGCACGGGCCAAATTCTCGTTGATGCCGACACTCGCGGGCAACTCCTCAACCTTTTACCTGGCGATACAGTTACGGTATTTGGAAATTATGACGATCAAGATTTTGACGCCTTTACTATCACCAAGGCTGACGGATCGACAATTCAGGGTGGCGGTGCGGGCAGTGTGTCCCAGCAACCTAAAATTTTTGGGGGTGCCGGCAATGACACCCTCACCGGCACCGCCGGCAATGACTCGCTCGACGGTGCCGGTGGCGACGACACTCTTGCCGGTTTAGCCGGCAATGATACCCTCGACGGCGGTGATTTGGGGAACGATATCCTATTTGGAAACCAAGGAAATGACCTCCTCGACGGCGAAGATGGCAATGACAGCATTTACGGAGGGCGGGATAGTGACATCCTCGACGGGGGTAATGGTGACGATCTCCTGTTTGGCAACTTGGGAAATGACCTCCTCGACGGTGAAGATGGCAATGACACGCTCTACGGAGGTCGGGATAGCGATACCCTGGATGGCGACAGTGGCAATGACTTCCTGAGTGGGGACATTGGCAGTGACAGCATTGATGGCGGAAATGGGAATGATACGCTCACCGGCGCGGGTCCGACATTAGGTGCCGGTGAGGTGGATATTCTAATTGGCGGTGCGGGGGCAGATCGCTTCATTCTGGGGAATAGCACGAGTCACTTTTATGATGATGGCAATGCGGCGACCTTAGGTGCCGGTGACTACGCG
>JALOOK010000272.1 GCA_025454445.1 Oscillatoria sp. Prado101
GGGGGCCAGAAACCGGGTTTCTTTCAGAAACCCGGTTTCTACGCTTTCAGCAGTGCGATTTCGTCTGATAAAAGAGATCCCAGGCATGGGAAGTGCACTTCTTCGCGTTGGAGAAACAAATAAATATCGCTGGCAACCGGTGGTAAGATGGCACCGGCTTGCAGCTCTTTGAGCTTTTGTGTGAGGAATGAATCAAACATGGTACTAATACCTGCTCGAACTCAGGAACAAGCCCAGCTCAACCCGACCCTTTCTTTGACAGAGGGTTCGGCACCACCGGCAAACCGGACGAATATCAATCCAGCTTGGAACGCCATCGGGCTGCCAGCGACGCCCCTATTTGGGACAGACGGGATTCGCGGGCGTGTGGGAGATATCCTCAGCGCCCCCTTGGCGATGCAAGTTGGTTTCTGGGCGGGCCTGGTACTCAAGGCGCAAGCCCCCAATCCGGGCCCGATTATTGTGGGCCAGGACTCAAGAAACTCCAGCGACATGCTGGCGATGGCCATAGGAGCCGGTCTGACTTCAGCTGGGCTGGAGGTCTGGAACTTGGGGCTGTGCCCGACTCCCTGCGTTGCCTATCTCACGAGTATTTCCGGGGCTGTCGGCGGGGTGATGATCTCGGCTTCCCACAATCCGCCAGAAGATAACGGGATTAAGTTTTTCGGGCCCGACGGCACTAAGCTGCCGGCGTCGCTGCAACAGCAGATTGAAGCGGGCTTGCGGGGGACAGGCAATTTCGCACCGGCACCGGGCAGTTGGGGGCACCAGTACCACCGGCCTGAATTGGTGAGCGATTACGCGGATATTCTCTGGCGTCCCCTGCTGCCTCAGGTCAGCCTGCGGGGGATGCGCGTCGTTCTGGACTTGGCTTGGGGCGCTGCAGTCTATCTGGCACCGGCGATGTTCAGGGCAATGGGAGCGGAGACGATCTGCTTGCACGACCGGCCCGATGGCAACCGGATTAATGTTGGCTGCGGTTCCACCCATCTCGATCCGCTGCGCGCTGCAGTCAGAGAACACGCCGCCGATCTGGGATTTGCCTTTGATGGCGATGCCGACCGGGTTTTGGCTGTGGATGGATCGGGCAGGATGGTGGATGGCGATTACATTCTCTACCTGTGGGGCAAGACGCTCAAAGAGTGCCAGCAATTGCCCCGCGATCTGATTGTGGCCACCGTGATGGCCAACTTGGGGTTTGAGAGCGCGTGGAAACAGCTGGGTGGCCAGCTGGTGCGGACGCAGGTGGGCGACCAGTACGTGCAAGCGGAAATGCTGCGCACAGGGGGAATGCTGGGCGGGGAGCAATCTGGCCACATTCTCTGCCGGCACTACGGGATCACCGGCGACGGGCTGCTGACGGCGCTGCACTTGGCCTCACTGGTGCGGCAGGGCGGCGTCTCCCTGGCAGAACTGGTGGATGGCAGCTTCCAAACCTATCCCCAACTGCTGCGCAATGTGCGCGTGGAAGACCGGCAGCGCCGGCTTAACTGGCAAAATTGCTCTCAACTGCAAGCGGCAATCGCCCGAGCGGAAGCCGATATGGGCGACCAGGGACGGATTTTGGTGCGAGCTTCGGGCACTGAACCGCTGATCCGCGTCATGGTAGAAGCCGCCAGCGCTGAACTGGCCAACTACTGGACAGAAAATCTCGTGCGAACGGTTGAGCAATATATATAGCGGTTTTCATCGAGCGTGAGGTACTGAGAAACCCGGTAACTTTGGCGAAACCGGGTTTCTGGCACCTGCTTCATCCAACTGAAAACCGCTATAGTGGCGTGAGTTTTGGCTTTTAAGGCCACCTATCCCACTCAATTTTTTGCAATTAACTTGCCATATTAATTTATATTAATAGGATAAAAGCTATATTGAAAAAGGAGATAGGGACAAGGCGCAAATTTTACAACAAGCAGATTAAGAGCAGAAAGGCATAAACCGCCACAGAGGCAAGCTCCGTCTGGCAGCGGTGGGCTGACTGCAGGGCAGAGGCCAAGAGGACAAGAGAGGTGGTGAGGAGAGGTGGGCCCACCAGAAACCGCGCCTGCCAGAAACCAGGTTTCTGAAAGAAACCTGGTTTCTTAATATTCGGTTTATTTTGAGCCGGCGCAACTTTAATGGTTTTGCATCTAAAATCGATGTGGGGGCTGCTCGCTGAAAGCTCAAAACTTCTCTCATGCCCAAAAGTAAGCCGAAATCAAAGCGGAAATCTAAGAAAGGCAAAGCGCAACCCAGCAGTGACAAGCCACCTCTGAGTAAGAAGGAGGAACAAGCGCAAAAGCGCCAAGCGGCGCGGCAGCGTCAAGAACTGTTTAAGGTGCTCACTCCGGTGGCGGTGGCGGCGGCAGTGATTGGCCTGTTGCTTTTTGCCGTCAAAGGGCCCGTGCTTGGCGTTGCCGGTGGGGGCGGCTTGCTGGTGCTGGTACTTTCTTTCAAATATCCCCGGCAGGCTCTGTGGTTTTTCCTCATCTACATGCCCTTCTCTGGCACAATCACCTACAGCATTGGCAAGGGGAACGCACTGTTCCAGCTGGCTAAAGATGGTTTCTACTTTCCGGCACTGATCGCACTGGTTCAAGAGTGGAAACGGCGGCGGCTGCCTTTTATGGTTAACAAACAGCTGGTGACGCCGCTGATGATTTTGCTGACAGTCTCTGTGCTGACTATACTGTTAGTTAACGGCTCGCAGCAGTTCGCTGCCGCCTGCAGCAGTCTGCCCAATGGCGGCAGGGGTATGCTGTGCCGGGACGGCATGCCCATCCCTCTGGGAATTTTGGGCCTGAAAGTTTTCATGGGATACATTCCCCTGATTAGTTGCGGTTACCATCTGATCCGGGATAAAAAGGAGTTCCTCTTCCTGACTCGCCTGCACGTGGTTCTGGCCCTGATCTGCTGCGGGCTTGGTTTTGTCCAGTACCTGTTCCTGGTGACGGGCCGGTGTGTGGGCACCCGAAATCTTACAGGTGACGATCTGTTTAAGGCTACCCTAGATGCTCGGTGTCTTATAGGCGGCTCTCTCGTCTACAGCCCTCAGGTCGGTATGATCCGTTTGCCGGGGACGTTTGTCGCTCCCTGGCAGTGGGCCTGGTTTCTGATTTCCAACACGTTTTTTACTTTTGCCGCTGCTTTCAGCGATCCGTCACTGTTATGGCAGATTGCCGGTTTTGCCGGTCTGGTATCGGTGTTTGTCAATGCTGTGATCTCCGGTCAAAGAATCGCTCTCGCCCTCGTGCCGGTATTTGTGGTTATCTTGCTGGTCCTCACCGGCCAAATTGCCAACTTGAAACGGTTTCTGCCGATTGCGGGGGGACTTGGGGGTCTGGGGGCGATTGCTATGGCCATGTTCCCCCAAGTGATTGCAGAGCGAGTTCAGAGCTTTATCGATCGCTGGAATGCTTCACCCCCGACGGAGTTTATTGCCAATCAAGCGGAGTTTACCTCGGATGCGGTGGGATTGCTGGGGAAAGGCTTGGGGCGAGCCACAAACTCGGCTCGCATCTTTGGCAAAACCAAACTGATCGAAACCTGGTTTCCTAAAGTCCTCTATGAACTGGGGCCGATTGGACTGCTGGCGTTTTTGTTTTTTGTGACAGTCCTGACGGTGGTTACTTTCAAGGTTTACCGCTCGGTAAAAGACAAGAGTTTGCGAAGCTATGGAGCCTGTTTTTGGGTGTTTATCTTATTTATTAGCTACAACACCTACTATTACCCCCTAGATGTAGACCCGGTGTCTGTCTATTACTGGCTTTTTGCTGGAGTGATTTTCAAATTGCCAGAACTTGACCGGCTGGAGCGAGAAAAACTCCTGGAGGCAGAGCCAGTCACGCTGCCAGCTAAGAAGAAAAAACCTAGGTGATCTTTTTGGGGCTGCCGGATTTAGAATCCCAAATCTCCAATCCCAAATCCCCAATCCCAAATCCCCAATCCCAAATCCCAAATCCCAAATCCCAAATGGTAAAGCCTTTGATTTCCGTGATTGTACCCACCTATGGGCGCGAGCAGCCCCTGCGGGACACTCTAGCTGATGTCCTGAAGCAGGACTACCCGAAATTTGAAGTGCTTGTCGTCGATCAAACCGCCAACCACGAGCCCGAAACTCAAGCTTACTTGGATGAACTGGCAGCGGCTGGTAAAATACAGCTGTTCCGGGTTGACTGGGCGAGTTTGCCCGGTGCCCGCAACTTTGCGGTGCGCCGAGCGGCGGGTGAAATTATCCTATTTATTGACGATGACGTTCAGCTCCCTGCGGGCTTTCTAGAAGCTCACGCCCGGAACTATATGGAAAAACCGGCAGTGGGCGCGGTGGCGGGACGGGTATTCGACCGCATGAAACTCGCTGATTCTAAGGGTGAGCTGACCATCGACTATCTCCCCCCAGAAGCGATGGACCCAGCACTGGCCTGGTACTATATTGACTTGGTGCATACGGTGAAACCCCAGCAAGTGATATCAGCCAGAGGCTGCAATATGTCTTTTCGCCGAGAGGTTTTTACCAAGTACGGGCTGGGATTTGACGAGCGGTTCAAGGGCAGTGCGGTGCGGGAAGAGTCCGATTTTTGCCTGCAGTTCCGCAAAACCGGCTACCAGATATGGTACGATCCACAAGCCTATCTCATTCACCTGGGCGAGGAAACCGGCGGCTGCCACGACATCAGCACCCGCTCGCCGGAATATCAGATTAACCTCTATCACAATCACTTTGTCATGGGGTTCAAAAACTTGACCCCCCTCCAGTGCGTGCGTTTTTTTGCCCGCTTGTTCGACTGTCAGGTGCTGGGGCACCCGCCCTGCAACAAAAGTGGCTCCCCACTCAAAACTTTGGTGCGATCGGGGTTCTACACGATAGGCTTTGCGAAAGCTGTCGCTACTGGGGTACAATCTGCTTGGGACAACGGCCAGATTTACAGCCGGGAAGACGGCGTGAAAATTTCCCCTTTATAGCGGTTTTCATATTCCTGAGGTACTGAATGAGAAACCCGGTTTCTTAAAGAAACCGGGTTTCAGAGGCGCACTCCATCCAACAGAAACCCGCTATATTGTTTAAAAGGATTGGGTTGGGAACGTTTGAAATAAGGTTGAGATGAGAATTCTAGTCGCTAGCCACACTTATATCGTTGACCTCAACCGCGAAAAGCTGCGGGCTTTGGCTGTTGCCGAACCGGGCATTGAGGTGACAGTTGTGGTGCCGAGCAGGTGGAAACCGGGCGGCGTGCAAAACAAAACGGTTGAAACACAATTCCTCCAGGAAGGCTCCTTTCAAGTCGTGCCGGTGTCCAATTTCAGCCAGAACAATCAAGGATTGCTCACCTTCGGGGCGGATCTCATCGGGTTGCTGCGCCGGTTTCGCCCACAAATTATCCAGGTCGAACAGGGTTCGAGATCCCTGGCCTACGCCCAGCTGATTGCGCTCAACCGGCTGCTGGGGCTGAAAGCCAAAACTCTGTTCTTTACCTGGTGGAACCTTCCTTATGACCTGAAATGGCCAGTTTCTCTGCTGGAAGCTTATAACCTCCGCAACACCGACGGTTTGGTTGCCGGCAATCAAGATGGCGCTGACATTCTGCGCCAGCGCGGCTACCAAGGGCCAGTTAAAGTGATGCCGCAGCTGGGCGTGGATGAAACCTTGTTCCGCCCCCAACCCCAGCCAGAATTGCGAGGCGAGCTGGGCATCAATCCCGATGATTTTGTGGTGGGATTTGTGGGGCGGTTTGTGGAGGAAAAAGGCTTACTCACTCTCGGTAAAGCGCTTGCCGGCTTGCGCGATTTTCCCTGGAAATGGCTATTGCTGGGGCGCGGGCCTTTGCAGCCGGTGCTGGCGGAACAAGCTGCCGAGTTGGGCATACAAGACCGGCTCATTTTTGTAGAAAGCGTTCCCCACGATGGCGTTCACCGTTACATCAACTTGATGAATGTCTTGGTGCTGCCCTCTGAAACCACCTACAAATTTAAAACCCTGACGGCTGCCGGTTGGAAAGAACAGTTCGGGCATGTTATAATAGAGGCGATGGCTTGCTCTGTGCCGGTGATTGGTTCCGATTCGGGAGAAATTCCCCATGTGATTGGAGATGCCGGTTTAGTCTTTCCAGAAGGCAATGCAGAATCGCTGCAAAATTGCCTGCGGCAGCTGATAGAAAGCCCAGCCTTAGCGGCAGATATGGCAAAGCGCGGCTACCAGCGGGCAATGGCGAACTACACAAACAGGGCTCTCGCCAAACAGCTGCTGGATTTTTACAAGGAGCTAATGGCTATATAGCGGTTCTCAGTTTGATCTACTATGGCCCAGAAACCCGGTTTCTTAAAGAAACCGGGTTTCTCAGTACCTCACAAAGGCTGAGAGCCGCTATAGCGGTTATAAATGATTTGTGAAATCTGTGAGGGGCCAGAAACCCGGTTTCTTTGAGAAACCGGGTTTCTTAGTACCTCACAAAGGCTGAGAACCACTATAAATGATTTGTGAAATCTGTGAGGGGCCAGAAACCCGGTTTCTTTGAGAAACCGGGTTTCTACCTTTTCACAACTCGAATAGAAACGCTATAGTGGCTGATGAGCGTGGGGAAGAAAAATCGCCCCTGCCCAGCGCGATGATGCCCAATGCCCACTGCCCAATCAACAGG
>JALOOK010000273.1 GCA_025454445.1 Oscillatoria sp. Prado101
TGGGCATCCCTTGGGATACTAACACGAGATGCCGCAACGCGAGGGCCGGGGTTGACCCAGTAGAACGATTCAAGAACCATCACATCCGTTGTCTGAAACAAAAGCGTCCATGAAAGTTACCCAGGAAAAGCTTCCCGCCAGCCAAATTGGCCTGGAGATCGAAATTACCCCAGAAATGTCCAAGAGCACCTACGATCGGGTGCTGCAAAACCTGAGCCGAACTGCGAATATTCCTGGGTTTCGCAAGGGCAAGGTGCCTCGCCAGGTGTTGCTGCAGCGCTTGGGTGCGGTGCGCGTCAAGGCGGCTGCAGTGGAAGAGCTGATTCAAAATGGGGTCGAGCGAGCCCTCAAGCAGGAATCGATTGAACCGCTCGGCAACTATCAGCTGCGCTCCTCGTTCGAGGATCTGGTTACCCAGTTTCAACCGGGAGAGCCGTTCCAGTTCTCGGTTTCAGTGGATGTCCAGCCAGAAGTGCGGCTGGGCGAGTACAAAGACTTGAAGATACAAGCCGAAGAAGTCAAGCCCGCTCCGGACAGGGTGGACAAGCTCCTGGAAGCTCGCCGGTCGGAACTGGCCAACTTGATTCCGGCAGAGGGGCGACCGGCACAGCTGGGAGATGTAGCAGTGGTGGACTATACGGCTCGCTATGCCAGCCCGGCAGAAGGTGAAGCTGCCGAAGAACTTCCAGGTGTCAAAGCTGATAATTTTCAGGTAGAACTGCTGCCAGAAAAGTTTGTTCCTGGCTTCGTTGACGGCATTGTCGGTATGAATCCGGGAGAGACTCGCGAGATATCAGTCCAATTTCCGGAGGACTATCCGAACCCAGACCTAGCGGGGCGTCAGGCGATTTTCACGATCGATCTGCACGATCTCAAAGAGAAAGAGCTGCCCGAATTGAATGATGATTTCGCCCGAGAGGTGAGCGAGTTCCAAACCATAGCAGAACTGCGGGAAGAACTCGAGTCAAGGTTCAAAAAGGAAGCTGAGCAAAAGACTAAGGCTAACAAACAGGAAGCCTTGATAAATGAGCTATTGAATCGCGTGGACATTGACATTCCGTCAACGCTGCTCAATCAAGAAACAGATTTTTTGCTCCAGCAAAGAGCGGTTCAGATGGAGAGCTACGGACTAAATGTAAAGCAGTATTACACTGAGGAAAACCTGCCGCAGATCCGGGAGCAATTGCGCCCGGAAGCAATCAAGCGCATCAAGGAGTTTTTGGGGCTGCAAGAAATTGCCAAGCGGGAATCTATCGAGGTGGAAACGGCAGCACTTGAGGCCCGGGAAAAAGAAGTGATGCAGCAGCTGTCGGGGCAGTCTGTCGATAGGGCCAAGGTGCTGGGCTTTGTGGAAATGCAGCTGCTCCGGGAAAAAACCCTGGACTGGCTCGAAGAACAGGCTACGGTGGAATTGCTGCCAGAAGGCTCCCTAGCCAAGGCTGAAGCCGAGGCCGCTGGGGAAGAAACAGCCGCTGCAGTTGCGGAGGGCAGTGCGGAGCCGGCAGCGGCTGGCCCGGAGGCCGGGGAGGCTGCCCCGGAGACGCCTGAAGCGGATGAGCCGGCACCGGCAAGTTCTGGCGACGGGCCCGAGGTGCCGGTGGAATAGGCCAGCGGTTCGACCCCAGGAAAGCTGGAAGGGATGGAGGGAGTGCCGCAGTCTGGCAACCGGAAAAGTTGATTTTTCTGGATCGGGACTGCCAGACTCCTTCTAGGTGCGGCATAATAGTTACAGATAGCGGGGCAGTGGTTGCCATCCCCAGGACGATTCCGTTAACGGCGCTATGCTAAAAACGCACGCTTTGACATCACTACCTATGCTTGTATCTCAGTCCCAGAATTCCCCAGTCACCAGTTTGTCTCGCTCAGATATCTGCTCGGCCTCCCTCGGCATTGTCCCGATGGTGGTGGAACAGTCCGGCATGGGAGAGCGGGCGTTTGACATCTACTCGCGTCTGCTGCGGGAGCGGATTGTGTTTCTGGGGACGCCAGTAGACGATGCTGTGGCCGACTCGATCATCGCCCAGCTGCTGTACCTGGAAGCTGAAGACTCAGAAAAGGACATCCAGCTGTACATCAACTCTCCGGGGGGTTCGGTGACCGCCGGCATGGGCATCTATGACACGATGCAGCAGATTCGCCCCGATGTGATGACCATTTGTTTTGGACTGGCCGCTAGCATGGGGGCGTTCCTGCTTTCCGGAGGGGCCAAGGGCAAGCGCCTGTCTTTGCCGAACGCCCGGATTATGATTCACCAGCCGCTCGGCGGTGCCCAGGGACAAGCTGTTGATATCGAAATCCAAGCTAAGGAAATTCTTTATCATAAACGTAAGCTCAATGAGTTACTGGCTCAGCACACAGGCCAGCCTTTGGAAACTATTGAAGCCGATACGGAGCGCGATTTCTTCATGTCGGCATTCGAGGCCAAAGAGTACGGCCTGATTGACCAGGTGATCTCTAAAGATAGCCTTCCCACCCCAGCCCCGGCTGTTATCGCACTGAAATGAGAGGCAGATATGTCCAAGTACGACTCCCATCTGAAATGTTCCTTTTGTGGCAAGTCTCAGGAGCAGGTTCGCAAGTTGATTGCTGGTCCGGGAGTCTATATTTGCGATGAATGCGTAGACCTGTGCAATGAAATCCTGGACGAGGAGCTATTCGATTCGGGAGCGGCTGCGCCACAACCCGCACCCCGCTCGGAACAGCCCCAGAAGCGCAGGGCTCGCTCGGCTAATCTCTCAATCAATCAAATTCCCAAACCGCGAGAGATTAAGAAGTATCTCGACGAACATGTCATTGGCCAAGATGAGGCGAAAAAGGTGCTGTCAGTGGCAGTATACAACCACTACAAGCGTCTGAGCTTCGCCCAGGCCAAGGCCAGCGGCAAGGTGTCGGCGGAGGACACGGTTGAGCTGCAAAAGTCCAACATCCTCCTGATTGGCCCCACCGGCTGCGGCAAGACGCTGTTGGCGCAAACTCTGGCGGACATCCTGGACGTTCCTTTTGCTGTGGCGGACGCCACTACGCTCACGGAAGCTGGGTATGTCGGGGAGGATGTGGAAAATATCCTGCTGCGGCTGCTGCAAGTGGCGGACTTGGATGTGGAAGAGGCGCAGCGCGGGATTATCTACATTGACGAAATTGACAAGATTGCCCGCAAGAGCGAAAATCCTTCGATCACGCGCGATGTCTCCGGAGAGGGGGTGCAGCAGGCACTCCTGAAAATGCTGGAGGGGACGATTGCCAATGTGCCCCCGCAAGGCGGGCGCAAGCACCCCTATCAAGACTGCATCCAGATTGACACGAGCAACATCCTGTTTATCTGCGGCGGGGCGTTTGTCGGTTTGGAGAAGGTGGTTGAGCAGCGCACCGGCAAGAAGTCAATGGGCTTTGTCCAGCCGGGAGAGGGGCAGACGCGAGACAAGCGGACGGCAGATGCGATCAAGCACCTGGAACCGGATGACTTGGTGAAGTTCGGGATGATTCCAGAGTTTATCGGGCGGGTGCCGATCGTGGCGGTGGTGGAACCGCTGGATGAAGAGGCGCTGATGGCGATCTTGACTCAGCCGCGCAATGCCCTGGTCAAGCAGTACCAGAAGCTGCTGAAGATGGACAACGTGCAGCTGGAGTTCAAGCCGGATGCGATGCGGGCGATCGCCCAAGAGGCTTACCGGCGCAAGACAGGGGCGCGGGCTCTGCGCGGCATCGTGGAAGAGTTGATGCTGGACGTGATGTACGAGTTGCCCTCCCGCAAGGATGTGACTCGCTGTATGATTACGCGGGAAATGGTGGAGAAGCGCTCGACAGCAGAACTGCTGCTGCACCCCTCCTCGCTGCCCAAGCCAGAATCTGCCTAAACTGGGCGCGGGGCGCAGGGCGCAGGCTGTCTGTTCCAAGCCGTGCCCGATTCCCCACCCCCCCCTCGCCTACGAACAATTAGAATTTATTTCGGTCAGGATGCCCTATATTAAAGTTCGCGGCGTTGAGCATTACTGTGAGTGGTTTAAGACACCGGCAGCTTCCGAGGAGAAGAAGCCGGTGATGGTTTTTGTGCACGGATGGGCCGGATCGGGTCGCTACTGGGAAAGCACCGCCAAAGCCTTGACAAATTGGTTTGATTGTGTTATTTACGACATGCGGGGGTTTGGGCGCTCGCGGCTGCCCGAGGAGCCGGTGGGACTGGACTACGAGCTGGAAACCTACGCGGAAGATTTGGCGGCGCTGCTGGATGTGTTGGGGCTGGAGCGGGTGTATTTGAACGCCCATTCGATGGGGGCGTCTGTGGCGACGCTGTTCCTCAACCGCTATCGGGAGCGGGTGGAAAAGGCGATTTTAACATGCAGTGGCATTTTTGAGTACGAGGAGAGGGCGTTTAAGGCGTTTCACAAATGGGGTGGCCAAGTGGTGCGGTTCCGACCGGCATGGCTGGCGAAAATTCCTCTGGCTGACCGGCTGTTTATGGCCAGGTTTTTGCGCCGCCGCCTTGCCGGTGCCCAAAGTCGGGCTTTTTTGGAAGATTTCCTGATGGCGGATTACGATGCGGCGTTGGGGACGATTTTTACGTCGGTGAGTGAGAAGGCGGCGACGATAATGCCGGAAGAGTTCGCTCAGCTGCGAGTGCCGGTGCTGCTGGTGGCGGGGGAGTATGACAGGATTATACCGGCACAGATGGGCCGGCGGGCGGCGGCGCTCAGCGAGAAGGTTGAGTTTGTGATGATTCCGAATACGGCGCACTTTCCTATGCTGGAAGATCCGCAGGGGTATTTGCAGCCGGTGCGGGAGTTTTTGGGGATTGCCGGTCAGGAGAATTTTGCTACCTAACCGGTATAGCGGTTCTCAGTTGGATGCACTATGGCCCAGAAACCCGGTTTCTTAAAGAAACCGGGTTTCTCAGCCTAGACTTCGCAGCCTCTATCTGTAGGGTGGGGAACGCGACAGCGTAACCCACCCCACACTGTCGCTGCGCAAGCCCTGTACAATAAGCAGATTAAAAGCGTAACAGCTTAGCATTTGCGCGAGAATATTTGCTACCTAACCGATATTTCCATTGGCAAAGGCAGCGCCGTTCTTTGCTGGCTGATTAAACCAAAGCTGGAGCCACCGGCACCGCCGGCGGAGAGGTTTGCTGCTCGGGTTCGCCCTCTGCCGGTGAGGGTTGGGAGGATAGCGCTTCCGCATCCATGCGCTCTTTGACTTTCTCGAAAATCGAAACTTCGGCTTCTTCTTGATCTGTGAGTTTGTCGTAAAAATAGGGGTCGGCAAACCACTCCTCGAAGGCAATTTCTAGCAAGCCTTTCGGGGATAGCTTCACTCTCCAATACTTAGAAACCCTGTCGTCAACCACTTCAAACAGCGGCGCGGGATTCTGCATGGGATAATAGGTGTAGTTGTCATCGCAGATATAGTACCATATCTCTCCTTTCCATTCGTAAAACGCGTAAACAATATATTCTTTCCCAACCGTCAGGTTAAACTCAGTGCGTTCGGTGATAAACACAGACTGGTTTAGGTAATTTTCAGGAAGAGATGCGCCCGTGTTAGCCATACAGCGAATTCTCATAATTTATTTACCTCACTAGTTTGTTGGAGCGGTTTTAGGATAATTACGTTTAAATTTTATCTCAACGTTTTGACCCGTTTGATTGTTCCGGAACCAATGGACTTGTACGGACGCTCCATTGATGACAAAGGCTTCGTTACTGGTCATTTTAAACCAATCTTCGGGCTGACCGCCATAGATAGCCACAAGTCGGGGAACATCGCCCAGTGGGCGTCTGGCTCCGCCTTGAATGGGTCTGGCATTGCCGGCTAGTGCGTCTTCGAGGAGGAGTTGCTCCTGCAGGTTGCTGGGAGTTTCATCGGGAATTGGGCCTTTGGTCATGTGCTGCAGTAGATGAATTGTTGGCCATGCGAAAAATAGCAGGAAGCCGGTGATATTGCTAGGATACTTGCGATTGGTGTGGGATAGCTACACTCTCAAAGCGTAACGATTGCCGGTGCATGCGTAACGATTGCCGGTGCATGCGTAACGATTGCCGGTGCATGGCGAATTGATATGGGGGCTTCCCCCATTCTATGCCCTCTGTCTGTAGGTAGCGTGAGGCGAAGGGCGTGCTTCGCAGCGGCTGCGTGACTCAGCTAGCATGAGCGAATGTAATCTTTTCCCTGAGTTCCATAAATAGTCGCGCTCATGCGAAAGCCCCTACATTGGACTTGTGTAGGGGCGTGCCGCAAAAGGCGCGACAAGCTTTGAAACCTCGTTCGATATCTTCATTTGCCAATGCAACGCCGTTCTTTACTTCCCAGCGAAAAACGCACCGGTTGGGCTAAAGCCCAACTACAAACTTTTGGGCTAAAGCCCAACTACGAACTTTTGGGCTAAAGCCCAACTACGAACTTTTGGGATAAAGCCCAACTACGAACTTTGGGCTGAAGCCCAACTACGAACTTTGGGGCTAATGCCCAACTACGAACTTTTGGGATAAAGCCCAACTACGAACTTTGGGCTGAAGCCCAACTACGAACTTTTGGGATAAAGCCCAACTACGAACTTTGGGCTGAAGCCCAACTACGAACTTTGGGGCTAATGCCCAACTACGAAC
>JALOOK010000007.1 GCA_025454445.1 Oscillatoria sp. Prado101
TAAGGCATACACATCTTAACTGAGCTTAATGGCCCACCCCCACGCTTGCTATTGGAACCAGGAGATTCACTAATGATAGAAAAAATTTTGGTAGCCGTCGCCGGTCGGGGGCTGTGTGAGGAAATGCTCAAGAAATTGATGGAACTGCCTTCCATCCAGCGGGCGTCCGTCACCTTCTTGCACGTCGTCCCACCCCAAGTCACCGCCGAAGCGATGGCTGCCAAGCTAGAAGTTGGGGGCAAAATTCTCGCTGAAGCCGTCAAATCTTTGAACTTAGACCCGAACAAGGTAACAGCCAGACTCAAGCAAGGCGACCCGAAAACGACGGTTTGCGAAATGGCGGACGAAATCGAGGCTGACCTGATTATCACCGGCTCGCGCGGGCTGGGGCGGTTGAAGTCCATCTTAGAAAACTCGGTCAGCCAGTACGTTTTCCAGCTCACCTCTCGCCCCATGCTGCTCGTCAAAGACGACCTCTACCTCAAGAAAATCAACCGCATCATGGTGGCGCTTGACGCATCTGAGTCGTCCCAGCAGTCTTTGAAGCTGGCGCTGTTCCTCATGCGAGATATTAAGGGCGGGCAGCTGGTACTCGCTCACGTCAACCCGAAAGATGCGAATGTCAAACCTGAAGCTGACCCGGTTTTAGCACCGGCAGTCGCAGAGGCCAAGAAGCTCGGCATTGCCTATCGCTGCGTCGCCAGCACCGGCAAGGCGGGAGAAGAAATCTGCCGCCTGGCAGATGAGTTGAATGTTGACCTGCTGATGCTGGGATCTCCAGACCGGCGTCCATCAATAGCCAAGGGGCTGCCGGATCTCGACCGGCTGCTGGGAAGTTCCCTGTCGGACTATGTGCGGGTGTATGCCAACTGCCCAGTGTTGCTGGCCCGCAGCGTCAGCGCCGCCTGAAGGTGCCGGTGGGGCGCAAGCCGCGCCAGTCCAGAGATGGCAAACAAAAAAGGCACCAGGGGAGAAACATCCCGGTGCCTGTGGCGCTTTTTACCTAGCAGGGGCGAGTCAGCGCCGACATATCTGCAGGCCGTAAAGGCTATCAGCGCCGCCCCGCCCCCTGCGCCCTACGCATCTTTTTTCCCTTCCCGGCTTGCTGTCTGAATATACAGAATCACCAGAAAAACAGCCGGCACCAGCACGAACAGGATGCTAGCCACAAACCCCAGGTCATTAACTTGCATAAAAAATCCGCCTCCAGACGCTCTCAAAACTTTGCAATCTTAGAATATCACGGCTTTGTTTTTACGGTGACGGGGCCGTTGACCAGGGCTTGACAGGCTAGCCGGTAAGTTTTGGGCTTTCTCTTGAGTTTGCGCTCCTCTACATCAGTCCTGGGCGAGAGATTTTCTGTGCCTTCCACGATTTCTACAATGCAGGTGCCGCACTGGCCATACCCACCGCAGGTCATCATCTTGCCCACGAAGGTGTAGAGATCGATCCCGTTTTCCACGGCTTTCAGCCTCAAGTTCGCCCCATCTGCCGCCACCACTTCCCGATTTTCTTTCTCGAATTTGATGTTAGCCATTCCCATTACCTTTGTTTTTTCTTGCATTGCTCGGACCGGCCCGCTCCGGGTGACGCCGCTGCCGCTGCCGGTGTCGGTGGGGCAAGCTCTGGGCACACGCACTCCCGAACCTCACTCTGCGCGAGGTTTATGGCGTCGCCCACCCGGGTCAGCGCTTCGATTGCCTGTCGCTCGCTTTCGTGTACTTAAATTTTATTACGAAATATTAAAAAATGTTAAACCCCTCCAGTTCCGGGGGTGCGGGGGAGGCGGGGGAGACGCGCCGATTTTTTGGCGGCTGTTGCCGGTCTGTTGACAAAATTGACACGCACCCAGCGCCCACCTGCCAGTTGGCCACTGGCCAGCAGACATTGTTTCCCGCTTTCTGGCCATTTTTCGTATGAGTGAGGTACTGAGAAACCCGGTAACTTTGGCGAAACCGGGTTTCTGGCGTGTGCTTCATCCAACTGAAAACCGCTATAAATCAAACGGAATTGAGAAAAAAGTTGCCGGTGAGTTGGCCTAACCGCCAGTTGCTGCCACCGGCATGGCACGGCGCACAGCGACAGCCGGTGGGAGGAGGTGAGGGCTGGGAGCCACTACTTATGGTCATAGCCTGCAATCACCTGCAGGGCTTTCAGAGGCTGCCATGTTGATGGGGTGTGGGTTGACGGCGACGAAACGTTGACCGACATGTACAGTAAAAAGGTGATTGTGGTCGCATGCAGCAGTTTTTCCAGCATGGCTTTCCTCCCCTTAAGCTCAGGTTGTTATGGACTTAATGTAAGGCACCTGAGGCGGCGGTTCTGTCCAGAACTGTGACACTCTCTTAAGTGACAGGAATGCCTGAGCGAGGCTGTAGGGCTAGAGCCCAACTGCAAACGGCGTGCCCGCAGCGGCGGGCGGAGACAGGCTGTTCGGGGGAGGGCAGCCGGCAAAACTGAACAGCAGCGCCGGTTCAGGGAAGGCCATTTCAAGTAAGGCGGGTTTGTAGTAGGGCTTTAGCCCATCCAGAAAAGCCCGCAGTCGAGCAAGTTTTCCTTCGTGGTGGTGTGCCGGGCTAGAGTTGCGACTGCCACCCAACACTTAACAGCCAGCACCTGACACCTTTGAAATATTCAATTTAAAATTTTTCCACCCCGGCTGTCGCACCGGGGTGCAGTTTTTCTGTCAGGTGGGCAGCCTGTCCAGTGCAAGGGTTCTCCGGAAGCCGGTGGAAATTGGCACAGCCGAATTTAAGCTGTCTGAACACCGGCTAAAGAACCCTAACCCGAAAAAGCAGGCCCTCTAGCTTAGCTAGGGCGCCGAGACGCTGTGCACGCTTACATCTCTATCCCTCGTTATCCCTCGTTCCCAGCCAGGCCGCATGGAACGCCGTCGGGGATGATCTGCCTCCTTTGGGCGGATAGGAAGATTAAAAGCTTAAAAGCTTAGCTCTCCATCTCAGGAGACTGTTCCTCTTTCTTTTTCTTGTTATTCTTGTGGCTTTGCTTACCTCCGACACGACCGATCTGTGCCATATGCTCCCGATTTTTGCTCACGGCTTCACCCCCCTTGCGGCCTGCCTCTCTAGCCTCTTCGGGCGTGAACTCGTGAGCGGTTCCCTTCTGGTGCGCCGCGTGCCCCCCCTTGCTTGCAATTTGGCGCTGCTTCTCCACGTCCATAGAGGCAAATCCGCGCTTGCTTTTCTCTGCCATGACCTCACTCCTAGTGTTTTCAGCTTTTTTAGGGATCTTCTACAAGTTAAGGCTGCTGTTTTCTTGAATCATCTGCCTCAAGAAATAGCATAATCTAAAATCCTTGTTCAAGGATACAGCCAAGCAGCCAGTCAGTGGAGAGGAGACTCTCCTTTTCCTGATTGATTTATCAACCACGCACGAACAAAAGCACTGCCCTTGCCCAATCCTACAGGGGAAATAATTATTCCCACCAGTTTACCTTGAAAAACCTCTCTGCAGAGTCAATGTAAAGAGATGAAAAGTTATGTATCCTCATTTGAATAGGGCGAAAATGGCAGATGTGACGGAATGGTGGACATAATTCCCCAGAGCCTAGCCAACCCCTGAAGGTATTGATTCCCAACAAGAGGGCCAGTGCGCTGACACTCAAAGCAGCGGGTTGCGCCGCCATCGAAAGAGTGCGCTTGTGGGCGTTCGGGAGGCAGCCCCGTAAAGGCCAGCCTCTAGATGCTGGCCATCAAAGAGGGCCCTGTCTACAGCCGGCAAGGCTTGACCGCCGCAGCCTAGCTGACTCCGGCGGGATTTCAGCCATCCCGCACCGGCGGTTTGGCTTGACAAAACCAACTCTCACCCCAGCTTTGACCGCCCTTTGCACGTTGATGGCAAAAGGTAAATTATCTCCATCCATCCCCAAGCTATCTGGCTACTTTTTCAGTGACTGGTAAAGCTTAGCACGCTTTGTCACAAAAGCCAACAGGTGCTGCTGCAACTGGCCGGTCAGGTAAGCGAATAACACAGAGGATATCTCAGAGCCAGCCTTTTGACCGGGGGGCGAAAGGGGGGAATCCGGTAACGCTTGCCAACCGCACTCCACGCCCGCGTCAAAACTGCTGTCAGCAGAGGCTGCGACACAGCGAATTACAGCTCGTTATTGCTGGCGATGGACGAGTCAAAGAACGCTCGCACACTCTATTGCGCCCGCTGCCACAATAGATTGGCCAGCAAGCAGGCCGAAACAACTCGCCTGAGCGAGAGCCTCACTGACTAGCTGATCGCCACCGGAAAGCGCCACCACCCGCACCCGCGGGCACCCGCACGCCAAATCAGTTAAAGCAGTAGAGGAAGATTATTTTAACGCAAGTTGCTAGTTATAGCAGCAGTCATTATGGGGAACGGACATTAAGGCATGCATGCGCATGGCGCATGGCGCATGGGGAAGTAACTCGTAGGGTGCGTTCCCTGGCGCGGGAACGCACTCTACCCCGGACGAAACATGGAAAATTGGCCTGACTGGGGATTTGTGTATAAACCTAAGCCTTAAAAAAGGGGGGAACATTCTCAAAGCCCCCCCTTTTTAAGGGGGGCGAAAGGGGGGAGCTAAATGCCAGGACTTGTAAGTCGCAACTTGCATTATTATAGCCGGTATAGAGCATAGCTTCGAGTCAGGCACAGTTGGCGGTGAGCCAGTATCCCTGGAGCTTCGCCCGCAGTCCCACTGTTTCCGAGTTACATTCCTGGCTGCTGTCAAGGCACACAAGCTTGACAGGCAGGGATAGGTGGTATATTATCTGCTGCCGCTGCGCTGGCAATGTTAAAGGCCAGCAGTTCGCCGACAAAGGCGTCTAGCAAGCGGCAGGAGAATCGCTCCCACGTCGCCCCAACTCAGTTTCACACCCAGTTTCGCAATCCTATACAAAAGCAGAGGATTGCCGCAGCCGCACCCTCCTACATCTTAGCAAAAATTTACAATCTATTGCGATCACTTGATGCTGAAAGCCTGCTACACTTTATGAAAGTGGAAACCCGCTGGAATCAGAGCCGGTCAATTCTAGGCCGGCTCGCAAGGAGTAGAGTTTAGCCGATAGTTCTGGAATGCCGATGTCCGAAGACACTCAACCCACAAAACCCATTCAGAAAATCCTTTTTGGAAGTCCTGGGACAGGGAAAAGCTATCGCGTGCGTGAGATGGCAATAAACTCCCTGGGGATACAGTGGGACGAGGAAAGCAAATCCCTGACCAATACCATCAAAACCGTCTTTCATCCAGAATATACTTATTCTGATTTTGTGGGAAAGCTTTTACCCCAAACTACGGGGAGCGGTTCAGTCATCTATAAATTTTATGAGGGACATTTCCTGCGGGCGTTAGGGTTGGCGTACAGACAGCTACTCAATGGCACGAACGAGAATGTTCTTTTAGTCATCGACGAGTTAAACAGGGGAAATGCAGCCGCTATTTTTGGCCCTGTCTTTCAGCTGTTGGATAGAGAGGAGGATAATTGGTCAACTTATGAAGTTCACTTGTCTGAGCTTGAGATAGTTGGCCTTTTGAAGGCCATGAAATATAAGGCTTCCACATCCCATGACAGCATACAGGTCGATGGAAGTAACTTTGAGAAATTTTGCGAAATTGAAGAGAGACAGCTGCATGGAAACAATAATGCCGATGGCTTGCGAGTGTTAAAGAATTTAAGAGAGCATAAAATTGCCATTCCTAGCAACTTGTCAATCCTGGCAACGATAAATACCTCTGATGAGTCCATCTATTACCTCGACAGTGCATTTAAGCGGCGGTGGGACTGGGAATATGTGGATGTTCCGGGAAGTGAATACTCTGGTGATGTGCCCGCTCAAATAAAAACTGCCCAGGTGGTTGTGGGAGATACAGAAGTAGACTGGTCAGATTTTGTAACAAACCTCAATGAATTTATAAAATCAAATCATCAGTCCATACGGAGAATTGAGGATAAACAGATTGGTTGGTGGTTTTTGAAGCCAGAGAATAACGAGATTTCCGAAGAGGCAATCAAAAATAAACTCATGTTCTATCTGTGGGATAGTGTGTTCTCGAAAGATAGAAGACCTTTGGAGTCTCTTTTATCAAACACTAGCGGTGAGAAAGTAAAACTGATAACATATTCTCAGTTCGTCGCCTTGGCGGAGGAGTTCGTACAAGGCATAAACGAGCAAAAATGGTAACATTACGAGTTTTAGGGAGGGAGAGTAAAAAAATGATAAATTTTGGGGAGTTAGAACTCAGGAGCAATGAAAAGTATTCTTTCCTTGGAATCGAAAATAAGGATGGCCAGTTACTTTTTCACCTTCCTAAAGGATTCTCACCGGCGGATATCCGTGCCTTAAACACCTTTGACAAAAAGCGCGATTTATTCTTTTTATTTTACAGGGTGCTGAATGTCTTTAAGCAAACTAGCTTGTCAAAGGGGAATTTTGAGAAAGACGCCAAAGCTGACGATCGAGATGGTGTGGTTAAAGAGGATGCCGGTGCGGAAATTAGTTCCAATAATAATGGGGGGATAATTTTTTATTCCAAAGTAGACGCCCTAACAAGCATCCTCGATGCTTATGATGAGTTGAAAATTCTTACCTTTGTCCACCGATTAGGTAAATCCGAAACCTTGGATTACAGCAAGCTCCATCGCTATTTGCACAAAGGTATTTTTCTGGACAATGGTGCGATTTATATTGATTCGATGGATGTGCTTCGCAAGGAGATCCACTTTGAAGCATCTGATATCGTTTCCATGTACTGTTATATCTTGACTGAGATTAAGGAACAGTTAAAGGAAGAAGTCCGAGCTGAAGTCCAATCCCTAGCTGAACAATTCAGACAGCAGTATATTGGAACCGAGTCCAGTGTCTTCAGCGAAAAATCTTACCAGACCATTTTGAATTGTTTAAAAGATGCCCTGGAAGTCATCGACAATTACACGCCGTTAAAAGACCCAGACTACTGGCATTTTTACGATGCCATTGAGGCATTCTTGTTTGGGGAACTGGAGCATTCGGCAGAAGGCGAGATTTGGGGCATTAATAACTTTCACATGGTTTGGGAAGCGATGTGTTTGACTTATTTAGTGAAAACCACAGCTCCGGGTTTCCTTGTCTACTTGGACGAGCGCTTGCTTTCCAGCCAAATCATCAATAAATTTAAGAGCGCCAATAAGATTATTGACCTTTCAGAGGTGTTCAGGGTAAATGGAGCTGAGGTTTTTCCAGATGCTGTTATTATTTCATCTGAAGAAATGGCAGTCTCTTTTGGCTGTAATTTAAGTTTAGCTTTATATAAAATAAAAGCTGACTATTGGGACATGAGGTGGAATGATTATGGCTATTACACTAGATTTACTCTTGATTTGCCTTCAACCTATCGAACTCTTAAAATTGCTTATCTCGATCAAAATGTGGACGGCGAACACACTTTTTATAACCTCGAAAAGCACTTTCCATCAAATAGAAATACACTGATGGTAGATTCACCTTTACCAGATAAATTTTATTCTTTCTGGGATGTCCCTTATAATTTAAGCATTGAAGAGCTGTGCATGATGCGCTGTTTGAATCATGTATTCTACAGGGCATTGAAAAGAGGTGTATTTTCAAAGGAGAAGTTTAGTAAGTGGATTCAGAGTATAAAATCCAAGATTTTTGAAAAGTCGCTGTTTCGTCAAGATACTGATAAACGTTCTATTTCCGAAATAGCCGAGCTATTCTTATTATTTTTAAGAAAATTAAGTTGGCGCTTTCAGCTCGTTGATATTAAATACTCAAGCCCAGAATATTACCTCAATCCCGAGAAGGCCGAGGAAATCAAAAGGCGAAGTGTGAGGAAACAATTTGTTTATGAATATCTCCTCCAAAAGCATCTTCGAGACTCTAACACCCCCCTAAAAGACTGGGATATAACAAGTGAATTTTGGCTGCCAGTTTATTCGCCAGACTCACCGGCATTCAGTCCAGGGCCCAAATATCTCGACGGCTATCTAAACCTAACACAAGTTAACATTATCTCTGTGATTGACAGCTATCTGGAAACTGAAAGCACTTGACTTATTTCAGATTCAGCTTTGCCTTTGTGGGGGTTTTCTCCCGCCCCCTACCCACCTGAAGAAAGCGCCACCGGCATCACCGGCACCCTCGCCCTCACCAGCATATAACTCAAGCAAAACTACTGTAGAGCGTGAGCTTTAGCACCGCACAACACTGATGTGCGAACCCCACGGATAAAAACAGGTTAATTAACCCTTATCTAAAGCTTAGCCGTGTCGTGCTGCCTCGATTGCTGCCGGTGGAAGCCAATATTGTCCAGTCAATTGCCCGCAATTAACTTTTCTCTCCCTCTTCCTCCTTCTTTTTCCTTCTTGGCGTCCTTGGCGTCTACCCTACGGGAAGCCGAGAAAGCGCGTCTATGGCGGTTCATTTTTAACCCAACACTTCCCCGGCACCTTCCAACCCCACCGGCATCACCGGCTCGCAAGTTTTGCGATCTAATTTTACCACACCTTAAAACTCTTGTAAAGGAGCCGCAATCTCCCGCCCCTACTGAATCCCCTCAAAAGGGCGGGTAAAAGTCGGTTGGGGGCGGCTGACGTGAACCCGCCACAGCGCCTTAAACCCAGCGATCGCCTCCCGCACACAATACCACAGCATAGAATCGCTGCTCAACCGGCCCCAGTCCGGCGTCCCCAGCCCCACCGCGTCCAAACCCAGCCGGCAGCCAATATACACCGCACGAGGCAGATGGTAGCGCTGCGTAACCAAAACCGCCCGTCTCACCCCAAAAACCGCTCTCGCCCGGTAGCAACTGTCATAAGTATTCAAACCGGCACCGTCGAGCAAAATATCTTCCGCCGGCATCCCCAGCTCCAAAGCGCAGCGCTGCATTGCCAAAACCTCGCTGTAGTCCGGACGACAGCTGTCGCCGGTCATCAGTAGCTTGCGCACCCGCCCCAGCTTGTACAGACCCACACCCGCCCGCACCCGGTCAGCCAGCACCGGCGTAGCAGTCCCATCTTCCCACACCCCCGCCCCAAAGACAATCGCCACATCCCGCACAGGAACCAACGCGGGATCTGTGTAGCACCGGCTGGCTGTGCTGCACCGAATATACCAACTCAGCAAGAGCGAAACTAACACAGCCCCCACTGTCAAAAAGCCGAGAGCAAAGTGCCAGTTCAGCAGCAACCATTTATCTACCATAAATCCGAACCGACTGCCGATTTTAGATTTTAGATTTTGGATTTTGGAATTCAAAAACCGCCACGCAGATTAACGCAGATAATTGGTTATCCCCAAATTTCATCTGCGTTTATCCGCGTTCATCTGCGGTTCCATTCATCGAATCTATCCCAACCGCCTCAGAAAAACTCCCCAATCCTCGCTCCTCCAACTTTTGCACCAGCCCTTCCAGAAGCCGGCGCACCATCCACGGACCTTCATAAACCAAACCCGTATAAACCTGCACAACAGAAGCGCCGGCGGCAATCTTCTCCCAGGCATCCTCAGCGGTAAAAATGCCGCCGCTGCCAATAATCGCCAGCTTCCCCTGGGTTTGTTGCCAGATAAACCGGATGACCTCTGTAGAGCGCTGGCGCAGGGGAGCACCGCTGATGCCGCCGGCTTCCTCCTTGACAGAATTACCTGTTTGCTGTATAATATCTGTCTTTAATCCTTCGCGGCTGACAGTGGTATTAGTGGCAATAATCCCAGCCACCTGGTAAGTTTGGGCCACTTCTATGACCTGAGCGATAGCCTCCCACTCCAGATCCGGCGCAATCTTGACTAAAATTGGCTTAAGTCCCTGGTTTTCCTGCTGCAAGGCGTCCAGGATGCCGGCCAGCCCGGCGGCATCTTGCAGGGAGCGCAGCCCTGGGGTATTCGGAGACGACACATTGACAGCAAAATAGTCCCCGCAGTCTTTGAGAAGTTGAAAACTAGCTAAATAGTCTGCCGGTGCTTCCTCTAGGGGTGTTACCTTGGATTTACCGAGATTGATGCCGGTGGGAATCGCGGCCTCCGCCTTGCCTCTAACAGAGGACAGCTTTGCTGCCAGTGCTGCAGCGCCCTGATTGTTAAAGCCCATACGATTCAGGACAGCCTCGTCGAGGGGCAAGCGAAACAGTCGGGGACGCGGGTTGCCCGGTTGAGGGTGCGCGGTGACGGTGCCCAGTTCAGCAAAGCCAAAGCCAAAATTGGGCCAAATAGTGGTGGCGACACCATCCTTATCAAACCCAGCTGCCAAACCAACGGGATTGGGGAATTTTACCCCCCAGAGGGTTTGTTCCAGGCGGGGGTGCTGCAGGCAGCAGGACTGCTGGAACCAGGCCAGAATCCATTTGGCTGGGTTGCTCAACTGGTGCCGGTCTAGCCAGCTGAGAGTCTCTAGGGTTTGATGGTGCAAAAACTCTGGATCGGCTTTCAATCCAGAAAACAAAATAGGACGTACAGCAGAGCGATAAATATCCAACGGTCGAGGCAAAAGTCAGGGTACGCAAGTCAGGATGGAATTATATCACAGATGCTGGGTGTTCTTGGGGCGTGGGGCGTGGGGCCGCAGCGCCGCAGCGCATGGGGCTCACGGGCATGGGGCCATGCCCAATCCGGGCATCCGGGCATCTAAAATCCTTGCATCCAAAGTTCCCTGAAAGGCAGTACCGGTCGATAGATAAAATGGGTCAGCAAAAACAGCCGCCGTCCTACGAAAAACAGCTCGTTGCCTTGGGGCGCACCCTCCAGACTCTCCGGGAAGAGGAGAATGTCGATGTTTTGATCGAAACCACCCTCAATTACCTGGAAGCCGAGTTTGAGTGCAAACTGCTTTGGATTGGCCTCTACGACCGTCTGGATCACCGGCTGCTCGGCAAGGGGGGGCGGACTCCAAAGGGCGACATCTCGCTGCTCAAGCAGCGGTTTGCCCTGACTCCCGGCGACCTCTTGGAGCAGGTGGTGATCCAGCAGCGCCCGGTGGGCGTCCCGGACTTGCGAGAAGAATTGCGAGCTGGGGAATGGCGCAAGGTGGCTCAAGAATTTGGCATCCAGGGGACGCTGATTTTTCCCATGCGCTACAAAGACCGCTGTTTCGGCGTGGCTTTGTTGGGGTCAGCCCTGTGGGGGGTGTCGCCGAGAGCGGAAGAAAAGGCTCGGCTGTCGCTCGTCTTGGGCGGACTGGCGGCAGCTTTGTACCAAATTGAAACGGACTGGCTCAGGCAACAAATCAAGCATCCCGACCAGTCTCTGCTCAAGCTGCTGGCCCAACTTCGCCAGCTGTTGGGATCAGCTGATGGCGGTGCCCTCAGCACCCTCGACCAGTGTCTGGCGGCTGCGGTTGAGGAAACCCACAAATTCGTAGCGCCTGACCGAACTAATATCTACTGGTACAACCCAGAGCGGCGCTACTTCTGGTGTCGGGTGAGCAATCATCAAAAATTGACACCTGTGGGTGTCAAAAATCAGCCAGCTTCCGGGCTGATGGTGTCGGACTTGGGCGGCTTCTATCAAGCGCTGCTTTCCGACCAAATGGTTTCAATTGGGGAGGCTCAATCGTCGCTGAAGGCGGACGTCACGGCTCGCCTGATGCAGCAGATTCGGGCTCGTTCCCTGCTGGCGGCTCCGATCGTGTTTGGCAAGGAAATCCTGGGCTTTCTGGCGGTGGAGGGCAGCGACGCCCGCATCTGGCTGGAGGAAGAAAAAAGCTACGTCCGAGGTGCGGCGCAACTTCTGGCTCTGGTCGCTCCTGTGGCTCAGATGGAGCGCACTATTGAGCAAGTGAGGCTGGACCGGGATTTAACTGCCGGTATTGCCCGCGCTATCTACAGTGACTCGGACTGGCACGCAACTCTGAAAACGGCTGGGCTGGGACTCTTGGAGCGCTTGAAAGCTGACCGGTTTCTCGTTTTGCTCTACAACAGCGACCGGAATCATTTTGAGATCGCCGCTCAAAACCAGCCGGCTCACGGTCGGCAGGTGCCTTCGCCTCTTTTGGCGCTCAGTGACTTAGACACTAAGCTGCTGCAGGACAGTCCGGAAGCGATTGGCATCGAAAATTGGACTGAGGATTTGAAGTTGATGGCTTGGCGCAGCACTCTCCTAGAAAGTGGGGCGAAATCGCTACTGGCAGCCTCTACCGGCACTGGTCGCACCCCGGAGGGGGTGTTGCTGGTGACTGGCGAGGCTCCCCGCACTTGGAACGCCACAGAGCGAGAACTGGTTACTGCAGTCAGCCGGCAGATCGGTTTGGTGCTTCACCAGTGGCAGCTGCAAGCCGTCAGGGAGCAAGATCAGCAGCTGTTGAATACTGTGCGGTCTGGTCTTGTCTCCCTGCAGCAGACTTCTCTGACTCTGGAGCAGCTGGAGCGCACCGGCGTCAAGCAGCTGGCTGAATTCCTCGCCTGCCCCCTCGCCGCCCTGGTCACCTGGTCCCCCGGTGGCAAGGTGGCGCGGATCTCCGCTGAGACCGCCGCCAGCTCGCAGTACGCGCTCAACTCAGAGTCCAGTATCCCTGTCCACACGGACGCCCTGATTCAGTGGGCGCTGCTGCAAGCGGAAGCACCTCTGCCGGTGAGGGCGATCGATCTGCCTTTGCCAACTAAAACTTGGCTGTCTGGCCCCGGTATTGGCCAGATTCTGGTGATGGCCCTGCGCACCGGCAAGGGAGCCCAGCCGACCGGCATCGCCCTGGTGGCTGACCACTCGGAGCGCCACTGGTCGGCAACTGCTGTCCAGTCCATGACTTTTTTGGGGTCGCAGCTGGCTTGGTCGCGCCGCTATCTGATTCTGTCGCACACCCTTGAGTCGCAGCGGCAAGACTTGGAATGTCTCAACTGGTACAAGCACCGGCGCTATGAGGATTTCTACCGGATCGTGTCGTCGGGGGTGACAAAACTCACCGACCTGGCCAATCATAAGGGCAATTTCGGTTCCCTGCAGGTGATGCGCCTGGAGCAGATCCTGCGGCAGTTAAGCAATTCGTTGGAATCCGTCCACCCTATCCTCAAACAGGAGCGCTGGCGTCTGCAGCCCGAACGGGAAATTATTCCTCTTGCCAGTCTGCTGCGGCGAGTTCTGGAGCGTTTGGGGCCGGTGATTCACCAGCACCAGCTCTGGTGTCAGGTGCACGGTGAGAGTTCGATTAATATTAGCGGCGACGCCCTCAAAATTGAGTGGGCTGTCCACGAGGTGTTGCTGGCTGCCTGCCGCCGGTCGCCCCAGGGGGGGCGGATTGATATCTGGTGCCGGCTTGTTGACTTGCGCTGCGCCGATCTGTCGGTCACTGACACTGGGGTGATGCCACCAACGCTTCTCGCCGACCTGCAAACCGGTCGCTCTGCGGATCTCCTCGCTCCTTCCAGTTTGGACCAGCCTCCGGGACTTCATCTGGCTATTTGCCAGTCCTTGATCGAGCAAATGGGCGGCGAGCTGCATTTCTCCCAGATGGATGACGGTCGCACGGTGAGCCAATTTGTCCTGCCTCTGGCTCACAGTTAATAGGTTTGTAAGTTCAGCGTAGCCCAAAGGATCGAGAGCGGTGGGCCAAGTAGAGAAAGGGGCGTGCGCCAAATAAAACCTCAAACCCCCACGAGAGAACTTTCTACCCTGGAGATTTAATGGTTTCCAATGTCATCCTTGCTTCGCTCTCAAGAGCAGACGCTAAAAGCAAGGCCGGTGTGGCGGCCACCTCTAAAGTGGGCACCGGCAGCAAGCCCCCGGTGATTAACCAATCAATCATCCGTGGGGATTGTGCGGTCAAGCCACCTTGCCATCACGCTGCAAACCTTCCCTAATCCATATTCTGAGACACTCCGAACCCTGCCCCGCTGGCATTTCAGACAGCGCTTGCCAAATATCCGGTTCAACTCTCAGTGTGATGGGCTTGTCGAGCTCGCCAAGTCCAGCTGCCTCGACATACTGGTTCTTCCCAAGAGGATTGCGCACAATTCCCTTTGGCGCTCCCTTATGTTTGGCCATTTTTCGCTATCCCTGTCCTTTCTTACTTGATAATCATCCCAGTCTTCCTATGGATTGCCAACTTGAAAATCAACCGCTTTCATGGCAACATTTCTGCAGACTCCATGCGATTGATATAGTCAATAACCGCTTTGCGAGCCAGCTCAGTAGGCGTTAATTCCATTTTTGCGCAAAGCGCTAAGAAGCGTGGATAGTCAGCTTTAGGGATGCGAAGCCCAATCGTTTTACGGTGCAGGGTATCAGGCGATTCCACAAAACGCCCCTCAGCATTGCGCAATTCTGGTCTTGCCATAATCCCTCCTCATTCTGCTATCTATTGTCAGCCGTTGCTAGCTTTTATGTCAAATATTAAGCTTTGTAAAGATTTTTGACGGCAGGTTTACAGCCATTGCTAGCCAAGGCTATACTGTAGACGGGATTAAACTTTTGTCGGGTGAGCGCCAGCGCTCCCGGCTCGCCGTCCCCCCTTTGGCGCAGTGGAGAGCGGTTTCAGGTTTGAAAGCGCTTAAGCCCTGGGGGGGAGTGCCCGGCCCGCTTGAGGCACCGGCAGACCGCCCCCGGTCATCAACCAATCAATCATCCGTAGGGATTGAGCGGTCAAGCCACCTTGCCATCACGCTGCAAACCTTCCCTAATCCATCTTCTGATACACTCCGAACGCTGCCCTGCAGGCATTTGAGACAGCGCTTGCCAAATATCCGGTTCAACTCTCAGTGTAATGCGCTTGTCGAACTCCCCAAGTCCAGCTGCCTGGACATACTGGTTCTTCCCAAGAGGATTCCGGACAATTCCCTTTGGCGCTCCCTTCTGTTTGGCCATTTTTCGCTATCCCTGTCCTTTCTTACTTAAGAATAATCCAAATCTGACGAAAATAACTCTTGACAATCCCAGTCGGACTCGGTAAGGTAGTTTACAGACAGGCCAAAGCCCAGTTAACGAACAAAGCCCCCTGGTGGCTAGAACCACCGGTGGGGGCAGAAAAAAAAACAATAACGCAGGAGATTATATCATGTCTGCGTTCCAAATCAGCTCCAGCCTTCAAAATCAGCTCTTCTCGCAAGCTGTCACCTGGACATTGCTGACGGCCAAAGGCAAGGTAGCGGGCCCCCTCGACGCCTGCCGGCAGGAGCTAACCGTGGAAGTCTGGCCGAAAGTCGTTTACGTCCGCCTGGAGAAGAACATCCTCCGGCGCGAGTGCCCCTCGGGAGTTTCCACCTTTATTTCTTACAAAGACTATTTAGAACATGCTATCAAAGAAGCCTTTACCAAGGCAACAAGCCTAACAACAGCTCGGATAAGTGAGAACTATTTCAAAATTCAATCAGCAACCGACCCCCAGTACAAATACTGGATCCTGCTGGACTTTTACGGGATGTCGTGCGATTGCCCGCGATACAAGTGCCTTAAAAAGCGCATTTGGAGCGAAGCCCGCCACCTGCACAAGCTGATTGAAGAAAACGAAATCTTGCAAGGCCAAATCCCCTGCCACCACGCCGCAGCCGTCCTGAAATCCCTGGATTTTCAAAATTTCGCAGATTATTTCCAGGAGTGGCCCACCATCGAAAAGCAGATAATCAACAAAGAGGATGACGAGGATTACAGCGAAGAGGATGACAGCGAATTTGACTGGTAGGTTATCTCTCCCATCCCAGACCCTGGCTTTCTCTTGGAGAGCGAGCGCGAAAAACAGGTCAATTCAGGCAAATAAACCCGGTTTCTCAACCCTGGTACGGTTTCTCTCCCCCTTCGGTGGATCGCGTTTGGCAGCAAACACTTTAGTACCTTCCTAGAGAACCACTCGAGAGCGCTTGCTGCAACCCAAGGCGTTGCAAAGTAGAAGGACGTTCCGCTTGCGCCGCGCGTCTCTTCGCCAGCGCAAACTTTTTCTACTCCTGGAAAACCCCCTCTCAGGTCCCCCTCCCCGAAACGCGGGTTGGGGGTTGGGGTGCCTGGTTGCTCCGACGCCTCGGTGCGACGCCCAAGCCAATGCCGGTCTAAACCATTTCCGACGCCGACGCCTGCACCGGCTGCTGCATTTGGGGCTGGAACTGGAACAGAGAATAAACCACATTCCGGCGAATGTCAGTCATCATATCCAAAAACAGCTCATACCCCTCACTCTTGTACTCAATCAGCGGGTCCTTTTGACCGTAACTGCGCAAGCCCACCGACTCCCGCAGAGCGTCCATCGCCTGCAAGTGTTCGCGCCAGAGCGTATCAATCTGCTGCAAAATAAAGAAACGCTCAGCTTGGCGCATCAGCCCGGGCTGAATCTGATCCACCTGCGCCTCCTTCAAATCGTAGGCAATGCGCACCTGCTCGTGCAAGAACGTCTTAATCTCATCGATCGACAGCTCCTCTATCTGCACCGGCTCCATATCCGCCAGCAGATAGACAAACTCCTTCACCTTGCTCACCAAACTGGACAAATCCCACTCTTCGGAAGGCAAATCCGGATTAACATACGCTTCAACAATGTCATCCATCGTTTTTTCAGCATACTTAATCACCTGCTCCTTCAAATCCAGACCTTCCAGCACCCGCCGGCGCTCAGCGTAGATAGCGCGGCGCTGGTTATTCATCACCTCATCGTACTCAAACACCTGCTTGCGGATGTCGTAATAATACGTCTCCACCTTTTTCTGAGCCCCTTCCAGAGAGCGAGTCAGCATCCCCGACTCAATAGGCATATCCTCCTCAACCTGGAACATCTCCATCAACCGGCTCACCCGGTCCCCCCCAAAAATCCGCAGCAAATTATCCTGCAAACTCAGGAAAAACCTAGTTGAGCCCGGGTCGCCCTGACGCCCGCAGCGCCCGCGCAACTGGTTGTCAATGCGGCGGGATTCGTGGCGTTCCGTACCGATAACGTGCAGCCCTCCCAGCGTCACCACTTCATCGTGCTCGCTCTTGGTGTACTGCTCGTACTCCAGGCGTACCGCATTGTAAACATCCCGCAGCTTTTGAATCACCGGGTCGATAGTCGGCGCTTTTTCCGAAGCCGTCGCCACCTTATCTTCCGCCTCCAGTTCCGCAAGCGAGCGCTCTCCGTACTGGAGCACAGCGAACTGCACTGCCTCCTTGAGCTTTTGCTCAGTTGCCTTAGACAGCTCCGTGGGGAAAATCTGGGGGGACACCTTCCAAGTTTTGACTTTCTTGCCAGGGGCAAAGCCTTGGGGGTTTCGCCGGCGGTCCGCTCCCGGAACCCGCACGACGCTGACATTCGCCTCATCTTCTGGCACGACAATAGCCGGCATAAAGTATTCCCGCACCTTCAGCCGCGCCATGTAGTCCGCGTTCCCGCCCAGAATGATATCCGTCCCGCGCCCCGCCATATTCGTGGCGATCGTCACCGCGCCTTTGCGCCCAGCTTGCGCCACAATTTCCGACTCGCGCTCCACATTTTCCGGCTTAGCGTTGAGCAGGTTGTGGGGGATACCGCGCTCGCGCAGAAGCACCGACAGGTGTTCCGAGTTTTCCACGCTCGTGGTGCCCACCAGCACCGGGCGTCCCTTTTCGTGCATCTCGGCGCACTCTTGAGCCACAGCCAGCCACTTGCCCCTTTCAGTCTTGTAGACCACATCGGCCAAATCCTTGCGTCCAGAGATCCGGTTGGTGGGGATTGCGGTCACTTCTAGACTGTATATCTTCTCAAACTCCGCCTCTTCTGTTTTCGCCGTGCCGGTCATTCCCCCCAGTTTCGGGTACAGCAAGAAGAAGTTTTGATAAGTAATCGTAGCCAGGGTTTGAGTTTCCGGCTGGATGTCCACCCGTTCCTTGGCCTCAATGGCTTGGTGCAAGCCGTCGCTCCACCGGCGTCCTTGCAGCACCCGCCCGGTAAACTCATCGACAATCACCACCTCCCTGTCGAGGACGATGTAGTTTTTGTCCTTGATAAACAGCTCTTTGGCCTTCAGGGCGTTAAAAATGTAGTGCGCCCAGGGATCGTTGGGGTCGTAGAGATCCTTAACTCCCAGCAGCCGTTCCGCTTGCGCAAACCCTTCGTCGCTCAAAAGCACGTTGCGGGCTTTTTCGTCCACCTCGTAGTGCTCTTCTTTTTTGAGGGCGGCGGCGATGTCGGAGGCTCCCATATACTTCTCTGTGGGGCGCTCTACTTGGCCAGAAATAATCAGCGGCGTGCGAGCCTCGTCAATCAGAATCGAGTCCACCTCGTCAATAATGGCGTAGTTGAAGGGGCGCTGCACCACCTCTGCCATCGAGGTGGCCATATTGTCCCGCAGGTAGTCGAAGCCCAGCTCGCTGTTGGTGGCGTAGGTGATGTCGCAGCTGTAGTTCTTGCGCCGCTCGTCCGGGCTCATGCCCTGCTGAATCAGGCCCACGGTCAGTCCCAGGAAGCGGTGCACCTGTCCCATCCACTCGGCGTCGCGGCGTGCCAGGTAGTCGTTGACGGTGACGACGTGTACGCCTTTGCCGGTGAGCGCGTTTAAGTAGGACGGCAGGGTGGCGACCAGGGTTTTTCCCTCACCGGTTTTCATCTCGGCGATTTGCCCAAAGTGCAGGATGGTGCCTCCGAGAATCTGGACGTCGAAGTGCCGCATGCCCAAAACTCGCCGCCCAGCTTCCCGAACCACCGCAAAGGCTTCCGGTAGCAGCTCGTCGAGCACTTCACTGGTTTCACTGGGGGATTTTGCTTTGTCAAGCTTCTGTTTGAACTCCGCTGTCTTGGCTCTCAGTGCCTCATCGGAGAGCGCCTTGATGTCTTCCTCCAGGATGTTGACTTCGGTGACGAGCGGCTGATATCTCTTGAGCTTGCGTGCGTTGGGATCGCCGAGCAAATTTTTCAGCATAGCAGGAGAGGGAGACTTGTTTTCTGTATAAGGAAGCCAAAAGTCAAGTTTCAGAACTCAGAACTTGTCTGAATTCTGAAGGCTCGCTTCTGAATTACTGATTTTCTATCTTTCTCTTATTATGGAGAATTTTGCCACTCCGGTGCGAGACTGCGGAAATTGTACTGGCCGGCACCGGGGTGACAGGTGACGCAGCTGCCGGTTAAGTTGGTCTGGGGGAGTTTGACTCGCGGGTGCAGGGCTTTGAAATACCTCGATTTGGCCAGCCGGTAGGGCACCTCTTCGTCCTTGGCGTGGGGGCGGGAGAACGCCCGCAGGTAGTTCCAGATGATGACGCGGGGGGGATTCACCGGCAGGTTCAGCTGCACCCCGTAGTGCTGCGGATCTTGCAGCAGCTGCCGCCAGGTTTCGCCCGGCATGACTTCCGGCGGCAAGCCCACATGGCAGCCGGCGCAGTTTTCTAGGTAAAGTTCGGCTCCCAGCTGGAAGCTATCCGGTATGGGGTCAACCGTGCCGGCTGCCTGGATCTCTGCCGCTCGCGCCACCCCCCACCCCACTGCCACACTCCACAGCCCCACCAGCAACACCAGCACTGCCGGTCTGACCTTACTTCTTAATATTTTCTTTATTGACATTAACCCAAATTTATGATAATCTCTCGGCGTCCTTGGCGTCCTTGGCGTCCTTGGCGGTTCGTTTTTTCCGGATCTGGCTGCACGCTGTAAAACTGAGAAGCCCTCTAACCCCTGGCCAACCGGCCACTCCCCTAAAATTTAGGCATATCCGAAAGAATGGTTTTTACAAAACCCGGACATCACACCGGTTTTGTATATATGCTTTTTTTCGGAGAGCAGAAATGTGTACAAATTGTACACAAAATTGATCCGACATCTGTCAATACCCCAACGCCCAGCGCCCAATACCCCACGCCGCCAGCCCCAACTATATGATAGAGCCATTTGGCGTACCTTCACGGGGGCGGTTCGTTTTTCCGGAGATAGCTGTACCCCCTCAAACTCAGAAGCGCTCTAGCCATAGGCGTAGCCGCACCTCTACTTTAGTGATATCCGAAAGAATGGTTTTTCCAAAACCCGCGACAGGCATTGTAATATGCTTTTTTCCGGAAATCCGAAATGTGTACAATTTGTACACAAAGTTGTTACGACAGTTGTCAACACCCGAACGCCCCATCGCCCAATGCCCGACGCCGCCAGCCCCAACTATATGATCAAGCCACTTGGCGTCCTGCCGTGGAAGCTGCCGCGTCCTGTGGCGTCTTGGCGGTTCCTTTTTCCGGCTACCGCTGTACTCCCTCACACTGGGGCGGTCGATAAATCAACTAAGCCGCCCCACAAATTTAG